>NZ_JBFROH010000060.1:59199-59452 GCF_041471425.1 Vibrio sp. 10N.261.52.C2
CGGACGCGGTAGTGGGTACCTTGTCCGGCAGCGATCTGGATGGCGTGACCAAATACGAGTTCAAACACAGTGACGGCACCTTAAGCGCCACCAGTGAAGACGGTTTCTACAGTGTCGATGCGGCCGGCAACATCAGCATCACGGCAGCGGGCGTTTCGGCGGAGGTGAACGACTTCGAGCAAGGCACGAACAGTGGCGATTACCAGATGGTGATGACCGACGGTTACGGCTCGACAGCGGAAGCGACGGTGAC
>NZ_JBFROH010000060.1:60211-61668 GCF_041471425.1 Vibrio sp. 10N.261.52.C2
CCCTGAAAGAGAGCAACGTGAACGAGGGCCCAGTAGCGATTGATGACACATATGAAACTCATAGTGAGACGCTGCTCTTCTCTGAGTCCTTTGAAAACATGACAAACACAGGTCGTTGGACAGTAGTAACTGGCGACGAACTGGGTGATTGGGAAGCAACAAATGGTCTAGAGATTCAGCGTGACGGTCTCATAGCTGAAGCGACAGACGGTGACTACCTCGCTGAGCTTGATGCTCATCAAAACACCGCGATCACAACAAGTATTAATACGTCAGACCAAGATAGCGTTCGTGTTGAATTTGATTACAACCCTCGACGAGACGGTAATTCATCTTCTGACATGACGTTTAAAGTCGGTGACACGTTAGTTACTGTTCACGCCGATGGAACTCTATCGGGTGCCGACGGACTTAATGTCCAAATAGGGCAACCTGACGCAAATGGTTGGTATAAGATCACGGCTGAGTTCGAAGTCCAAGGGGACGTTACGGACCTTACATTTGCAGGCGCTGGTGCTTCAGATAGCTACGGTGCGTTGTTAGATAACATTACAGTGACAGGTATTAATCAATCTAAACTTGTTACTGCTGAAGACAAGTCTATCACGATTTCTTTTGATGAATTGTTGGCGAATGATACTGACATTGATGGTGATGAGCTCTCAATTGTTGTGGGTTCAATTACCTCCGCGACTAATGGTGAGCTGTTTGTCGACTACACAAACAATACAATTACATTCACACCGGATACCGACTATAACGGGGAGGCAACTTTTAAATATAAAGTGACCGATGGGAACGGTGGGGAAGACGAAGCAGAAGTTACGCTTAATATCACTCCTGTGAACGATGCACCAGTGCTGATAGGTGATTTGTTGGGTGAAGTGGATGAAGAAGGCAGCTACACCATTACGGCTGAGGACCTAGGCTACACGGACGTTGATGATACTGACACAGGTGTGACCTTCACGGTCGGCAACGCGAGTGACGGCATAATCTTAGTCGGTGGTGTTCCGTCGAACCATTTCACTGTGGCGCAGTTGGCGGCGGGTGAAGTGACGTTCAAACATGACGGCAGTGAAACCACGTCAGCGTCGTTCGATGTGAACGTTGAAGACGGCAATGAAGATGGTAGCACACCGGTAGACAGCACTTTCAACTTGACGGTGACGCCAGTGAATGATGCGCCGGAACTAACAGGCGATTTGGCGGCGGAAGTGGATGAGGCAGGCAGCTACACGATCTCGGCAGCTGACTTGGGTTATACAGACGTTGACGATACAGACACAGGCGTGACCTTCACGGTCGGCAACGCGAGCAACGGCACAATCTTAGTGAACGGCGTCGCGTCTAGTAGTTTCACGGTGGCGCAGTTGGCGGCGGGTGAAGTGGCGTTCAAGCATGACGGCAGCGAAACCACGTCGGCGTCGTTCGATGTTAACGTTGAAGACGGCAAC
>NZ_JBFROH010000060.1:62376-62676 GCF_041471425.1 Vibrio sp. 10N.261.52.C2
AACTTGACGGTGACGCCAGTGAATGATGCGCCGGAGCTGACAGGCGATCTGTTGGGTGAAATGGATGAAGCAGGCAGCTACACGATCACGGCGGCAGATCTTGGCTATACGGACGTTGACGATACGGACACAGGCGTGAGCTTCACGGTCAGCAACGAGAGTAACGGCACAATCTTAGTGAACGGCGTCGCGTCGAGCAGCTTTACGGTGGCGCAGTTGGCGGCGGGTAAAGTGACGTTTAAACATGACGGCAGCGAAACCACGTCGGCGTCTTTCGATATTAACGTTGAAGACGGCAAC
>NZ_JBFROH010000060.1:63444-88346 GCF_041471425.1 Vibrio sp. 10N.261.52.C2
AACTTGACGGTGACGCCAGTCAACGATGCGCCTGTAGCCATCAGTGATTCTTACAAAAACGTTCAAGAAACCATATTGCTCACTGAGTCATTCGAAAATATGGCAAACCCAGCGGGTTGGACGGTTGTTTCTAAAGACCCATCAGAGGTATGGGACTTTACTAATGGTATAGAGATTGAGCGAGACGGCTTAATTGTTGATGCTACCGACGGTGATTTTTACGCAGAGCTAGACCCACATAAAAACACGGTGATGACGACATCAATTGATACGTCGGATCAAGACTCTTTGAGGGTAGAGTTCGATTATAACCCTCGCCAAGACGGCAACTCGTCGTCTGATATGACTTTTACTGTTGGGAATACAACTATTACGCTGCATGCGGATGGAACAGTGACTGCTCCAGAAGGCATTTCTGTAACACTAGATGGTCCGGATAACAAAGGTTGGTATCAAGCAAATGCTGAGTTTGATGTTAGTAGTGATGCTACTTTAATCGCTTTTGCTGGTGCGGGTAAATCTGATTCGCTTGGTGCGTTCATCGATAACATTACAGTTACCGGAATAGATGCACCCAAACTCATAACGGAAGAAGATCAGGCTCTTACTATTAGTGGTAGTGAGCTGCTAGCCAATGATTTCGATGTTGATGGGGATGACATAACCATTTTTTCTGTCAACGCAACCGATGCTACAAACGGTTCTGTTCAGCTGATAGATGGCAATGTCGTGTTTGAACCTAACCAAGACTTCAATGGTGAAGCGACTTTCGAATACACCATTGTTGATACTCATGGTGAAAAAAGCACTACGACAGTGACCGTTAATGTAACACCAGTAAATGATGACCCTATCGCGAACGATGATTCAAGAGCATTAGGTGATAACCTGATCGTCAATGGTAGCTTTGAAGACTATGAATCGGTATCAAATGCCGGTTGGGGTTCTCGAATCGATCAACTAGATGGTTGGTCCTACGATGCAAGAACTGGTGCTTTAGATTCAGTTCAAGAAGGCTATGCTGTTGATGAAACAGACGGCGATCGTATGATTGATATGGAAGGTAACGGTGACAATGTAACCCTTACCCAACAAATTCAAGGTGTAGAAAGCGGTACCTTATACCAACTGTCTTTTGATACGGCAATGTACGAACGATTGCCAAGTGCTGAGCTTGAGGTCATTTGGAACGGCGAAGTTGTTGCTACGATCACCCCTGAAAGTAACATAATGCAAACCCAGTTATTGGAATTATTAGGTGGGAGTGGAGATGGTTCAAATACCCTTTCATTTAGAGAAGTTGGCACTGAAGGCGACAAGAGTGGGACTTATCTAGACAATATCAAATTTCAAGAAGTGATTAAAAATCTTCAGACACAAGAAGATGTAACTCTCGATATACCTAGTAGCGAGTTACTTTCGAATGACTCTGATGTTGATGGTGATACGTTAATCATTTTAGATAGTTTAGTGATTGATCCAACATACGGTCAGGTTGAGTTAGTTGAGCTACAAGATGGTTCTCAGACCGTTCGTTACACTCCAGCGGATGACTTCAATGGTATCGCTACGTTTACTTACACAGTTTCTGACGGTAAAGGTGGTACTGATTCCGCCGTGGTTACGATTAATGTCACTCCAGAAAATGATGCTCCAATATTTGTCAAAGATGGAGTGCCGATTGGCGATACTGATCAAATAAGTGTATCGACTAAAGAGGATAACTCTGTATCTGGTAAGGTTACTGCAACCGATATTGACGACACTGACCTGACTTACACGGTGAGCCAACCTACAAACGGTAGTGTTGAGATCGACCCTGAAACGGGCGAGTGGAAGTACACTCCGAACAACGAGTTTGATGGAGATGATTCATTTGTTGTTGCCGTGTCGGACGGTAACGGTGGTACAGATACGGTTGTAGTGAATGTTGATGTATTACCTGTTGCTGAGCTAACAGTTACTGCTGGCCAACCAGTGACAGAAGCAGAAGAAGCGTTCCTATCTTTTGAAATCAACCTAGATGAGCTTGTCTCTGAGAACGTTGGTCTTGCTCTTACACTAGGGGCGGCAGGGGATTCTGCAACTAAAGGTGTCGATTACGAAGACAATATTTACGTTAAAGATGGACAAGATTATAAAGCGCTTTCAGAGCAGGAGCTTGCCGATCTAATTATTGCTAGCGGCTCGGGTAGCTTAGAAGTCTTCATCAAGGTTCTTGATGATAAATTGCTTGAGGGTGAAGAGACTGTAACCCTAAAAGCTAGCTCAACTAGTGAGTTTGTTGAAAATGACAAACAGGACTCAGGTACAGCTAAGATTGTCGATGAGACAGACACAAACGACAAAGATACCGTTACAGTTGGGCTGACTGGTCCCGATTCAGTTATTGAGGGTGATAAGACAAGTCCATTTACGATTACGCTAAGTGAGCAAGTGCCTGAAGATAGTGTGGTTACTCTTCAGTACTCTTACACAAATGCGAGCAATGAAGATATTGTTGAAGTTATAACTGTAAACGTAGACGCAAATACAAATACAGCGACCTTTGAGATTCAAACTGAACAAGACAACGAATACGAAGTTGGACAAGAGTTTAACGTTAGTGTTGTATCCGTAACCCAAGATGGTACCGATGTATTTGAGAAGCTAGATACTTCTAGTGCTGATAAAAATGTAGCTATTGACGATAGCCATGATAACCCGCCAAAAGCTGAAGACTTCTCTATTTCTCTCAATGCAGATGGCTCTTCGCAAGTTATTTTCGATACCGGGATGGGGACTATCGAAGGTGATGGTACAGACCATATTTCTGATAATGAAGATGATAACGATAATGACGCAGATACAAATCTCGGCGTGATCATCACAGAGCTGCCTGATTCAGGAACTCTTTACTATGTCGATGGTAATAACAAGGTTGAAGTGGTAGTTGGGCAGACGTATGCAGATCCTAACAACATCGTTTATGAAGATGACCAAGAATCAACAGGCTTCTTCTTAGGTGTTGATGATACATCCACATTAGATAAAGGCCCTCATAGCACTGCAGAGTTTCATAACTGGGGTGATGAAGTAGATGCGTATACTCGCGAACTGAAGTTTGATAATGGTGATGTCGTCACCATTACCTCGGAAGGTCGAAATAACGTTGACGCCAAGCCTTTAGTACAGAACAACAGCCAGCAAGGCCATATGGGTTTCGGTATTGCATCGACTAATCGCGGTATTCACCAAGATGAGGTAATCAACATTGATTTCTCTTCTCGTCCAGCGGACTCAGTAACGGTTGGTCTAAGCGGTTTGGGTGGCTGGTTTGCCCCAAATGCTGATGATAGTGTTCAATCAAGAGCCGAGATTACAGTCACCTTTGATTATGGTAATGGTGTCACAGAAGACAAAACCTTCCTTTATGATGACACCCACAATAATCAAAATGTCACGATTGTCGCTCCTGAAGGTGCTGAGATTGTTTCGGTGGAAGCAAGCACACAAGGACCAGGTAACTGGGAGCTGACTTCTCTTGAAGCTAAGGCGTCAGATTCATTCGAATATAAAGCGGTAGACAGTGATGGTAACGAAAGTGAAGTTAAGACAGTTACTATCGATAAGTCTGGTGACCTGAATGCGAATAACGATCCGCAAGGCTTCGAAGTTAAACTGGGTGAGTTCAGTGAAGACAACGACTCTCCATGGTCAGCCGAAGGCGCTGAGCTAAATGCTAGCTTCAATGGCCAAGATAAAGACTTCGCACACAGCGGCATTAAGATTGGTGTTGCCGGCAAAGTAGGTGGATTGGGTGCTCAGATTGAATATGATCGTGCAGAGCAGCAATCTGAGAAGTTTGAAATCAACTTAGATAGCCCTGCTACTCAGTTTACATTTTCAGTATCTAACTTGTTTAAAAACGAAGGTAATGACGGTGATTTCACTGATAACCATGAACAAGGCAGTTGGGTAGCGTACCTCAATGGCGTAGCGGTTGCAGGTGATACGTTTATTGCTGAAGACGGTAACAATAAAGGTACTTACGAAATAACACCGCTTGGTCCTGATGGTACTCCAATCGCGTTTGATACTGTGGTATTTGAAGCAACTGAGTATTCCAACCAAGCAACGAATGATAATGATGCGTCAGATTACTTCCTAACTGGTTTTAAAGCCTCTAGTGAAGGCGCGTATGCAGTGAATCAAGGCGGCATTCTTGAGATTCCAACATCGAAGCTTGCTGGCATTATCGGTTCTGAGCTTCTAAATAACGATATCGATTCAGATGGCGACAATCTACGTATTACCTATGTATACGGTGAAACGGAAGGTAATGCGTATATCAAAGACGGCATCGTATACTTTGATTTAACTGGCGATGATTTTGTCGGTGAAACAACGTTTAAATATCAGGTTACTGATGATAATGGCCAAATCGCGAGTGCTGAAGTTAATGTTATCGTCAACCCTTTACCGACTCCTTCTAGTGTTGCGTCTGTAGACCTGCTAGCAGACTCAGTAGTTGAAGGTGATGATCTTGGCTTTAAAGTAATTCTGGATTCAAGTGCACTTGTTGAGTCTGTATTGGACGTTACTTTTGGTAAGAACACGGATGCTGCGAATGATTCGGGTGAAGAAAAAGATCTCGACGTGAGTCAGGTTCGTTTTACTAATGGCGTCACCTATGATCAGCAAAGTGGAAAACTGATTGTCCCAATTGGAGTGAAGGACTTTGCAATCTTGATTCCGACAATTGATGACAGTCTCCATGAGATCGCTGAAACCTACACCGTGACTGTTGGTGGTGAATCCTCTGTGGGTAGCATTACTGATAACGATGAAGCTCCAATTATCGATACAGTGAGCAACGCGGTTAATCTAAATAATGAACAAGTAATTGAAGGCGATATAGCCGTCTTCACCGTGAACCTAGTTAACACAAGCAGCCAAGAGACTCGATTCGACTGGTCGTTAAACTCAGGTTCTGCCGAGCTCGGTGATAACAAAGATTTCACCGACAACGTAGAGTTCACTGAGGGCGTGACGCTTGTTAATGGTCAGCTTGTTGTGCCTGCGGGAGTAACGTCGTTTGACATCAAGGTACCAACTAACGAAGACGGCATTGATGAGTTAAATGAGAACTTCACGCTCGAAGTGGATGGTAAGCAAGGTATTGCGACGATCATTGATAACGATGAAGCACCGCAAGCACAGGACTCACATGTCATTGGCGATGAGGCACAAGCCCAAGGTTCATCGATTACGTTTAAGTGGGCCGATTTCAACGTTTCTGATGCAGATTCCAGCGAATTGTCGATTGTTATCACTAGTGCTCCAGGTGCGGGTGATATGTATCTGTACAACGAATCTACTGATGAATGGGTTCTGTTAAATACTGAAACGATTGGTACAGGTGTATCAGTAAGCCAAGAGCAGGTAGAACAAGGTTTCTTGATATTCAACCCAGTAAGCTATGAATCTAGTACATCAATGTTTGATGAAGATAATGTAGTAACTGGTAATAATCAGCAAGATTATGCGGAGTTTAACTACCACAGTTCTGATGGCATCAACACCAGCTCTAGTACGACGATGTCGATTGATATTCGCCCTGATACGACACTTGCCAAGTTAGTTGTAGAATCACCAAATGTAGATTTAGATGAAGGTTTTAAGTTAGAGCAATGGGAGAACCTAGACTTTGATTACAACAATGGTAGCGGTGTCGCTCCGGACGTTGTTGAACAAGCAATCGAGTCTGCAGGTGTTGCCAACACTTCAGAAGTTACACAGACGCCAGACTTTGGCACTCAGAACTCTCCAGCTATCGAAAACATTTCGAGCAAACTTACTGGTTTGGTATTCCTAGTTGCTGGTGAGTCATACGTGTTTAGCGGTCATGCAGATGATTCATTTAGACTTGAAGTCGGTGGTGAAACCATGGCCTCTCAAACTTGGGGCGGAGGCGGTACCTATGAGTCTTCAGCCTTTGTACCATCGGCATCTGGTTGGTACACAATTACTGCATTCCACGACAACGAGGCTGGTCCAGGTAATGCCACTATCAGTGTCGCAGTTGGTGGTAATGAACCCGTAGACTTTAACACGGACAACTTCGATATTGTTCCGGATGTAAGTTCGCTTGAGGATAAAGTTAATATCGGGGCACAGGTTGAACATGAATCCTTAGAGGGTGGTTATTACCCAGCGTTCGATATTAATGAAGGGCTGGAAGATACCTTTATCAATGTCTCTAAGATCACTACGCAGCTTGTTGATACCGATGGTTCAGAGACATTGAGACTCGTCGTGTCCGGTTTGCCTGAAGGTTCAATTGTTAAACTTGGAGATCAGGAGCTTGTTGTTAATGCTGATGGTGAAGTTGATATATCTGCTTGGTTAACATCAAATGGTACTGCCGAAACAGTGCTCACTGATCTGATGATTCAGGTTGATGAGCCAGGCACTTATAGCGTTAAGATTGAAGCTATTTCAGACGAGATTGTCGGCGATACCAGTGAGATTTCGAGCGGGGCCTTCGACTTGATTGTTCATCCAGTGTCTGTTGGACCGGATGCTGAGAGTAAGGAAGCCTTTGGACAAGAAGATACTATTTTAGTGCTATCGATTGATGATTTTGGGATTGAGTCTGGCAACGATATAGTGATAACTCATCAACCACTCGATGGAGCGTTGGTGATTAACCTTGGTACTGTTCAAGAGCCAAATTGGCAGCCACTAAACTCGAGTCAGATTACATCGGCTCAATTAATTTCAGGCGTGATCGGCTTTAATCCAGATGCTAACGAATCTGGTTATGACGGCTTTAATGTTGATGGTGTAGGCAATAAATCGAATGACTACGCTGAAATTAAGTTCAAGGCTGTAAACGAGAATGGTACGTCAGAAGAGCATACGCTTACGGTAGATATTACGCCTGTGGCTGATGCCCCATTAGTAGCTGTTTCCATTGGGGATATTACCTTTTCCAACGGTATCGACGTATATCAAGAACTTGTTGGGTTCTCCCAGTTGACTACTACAGAGAAAAACACACTACTTACAGAACTTAAATTAGATGGTTTTGAGGAAGGCAGAGTACTTAACGCGGATATTCATGAGCACTTACATCAAGGCGGATCTAAGGACAAGCTTTATGTTGGTGACCAAAGTCAGGACTCGGACCACTATATAGGTGGTGCGGGCAACGATTGGTTCGTATCAGGCGCTGGAAATGACAAAATTGAAGGTGATGAAACTACCAGTGATATAGGTGTCGATGGGTATGACACTGTAATTTACTCAGGTCCAGTTTCTCAGTACATAATCACAGATCTAGGCGATCATGGTGGAGGTGTCGGCCACTGGCTAGTGCGAGATACGAAGGGGACCGATACACCTAATGATCAATATACTCCTTCTGATGAAAATGGAGACCACTTATATGAAATTGAACGATTGATTTTCTCTGATGCTATCGTTGAACTAAACAACATAGATGGAAGCTATCGTATTGTTCAACAACAGGAAATCCCTGTCGATATAAAGGTTTCTTTGCAAGATGCGGATGGCAGTGAAATCATTAAAGGTGATTCGGTTACGGTGAGTGGTATTCCGTCAGGGGCGAAACTGTATGTAGATGGAGTACTGCAAACGCCAGTCAATGGTACAAGTAATTACATACTTGCACTTGCTGTTGATGCAGCTGGAGTTGTGGGGACGGTAAGTGCTCAATTAGTATTCCCGGCGGATTATACTGGAAATCGTGATTTTGGTATTACAGTTGAAGCAGTTAGTGAAGAGCAATATGTTACGGGAGCGGACAAATTTGCAAGCTCTACGGCAACTGCAGAAATCGAGGTTCCTGAGCCCGTAACACCAACCGCGATTAGTTCTTCTGGAGATGTCACCGACACGATTACCGTAGATGGAGCTGACCTTCAATGGCAGAAGCATCAATTCTCTGCTGGGAATACAGAAAATGAGAGAACATCAACGTTTGATAATACAAACACCGATTACCTTGTTGATGTTGGCAAAGGTGGTGACTACGTTCAACTAGGAGGTGGAAACGACACGGTTTACCTTGGGGGGAGTGAGTCATTAGCCAAGAACCCTAAAGACGGTGCGGCTGAGCGTGATGATTTTGTATCGGAAGGCGATAGTTATAGACCAAGTATGAATAAGAATGACAGCATCGATATTGCTTTCACTGGTGACGGTAACGATACAGTTTACGGACAAGCAGGTATCGACGCTATCGATGGTGGTACTGGTAATGACTACTTAGATGGTGGGAGTGGTGATGACGCACTTAAAGGTGGAGTTGGTCAAGATACGCTGATTGGTGGTCTCGGAAACGATATCCTTATTGGTGGTGATGACGCTGATATATTCAAGTGGGTTGATGGTGATTTAGATGGAAGTACCGATCGAATCTCCGATTTTAGCATCGCGGAAGGAGATAAGGTTGATTTGTCTGACTTATTTGCTGATGCGCCAACTCAACAACAAGTCACTGAGTTGTTAGACAACATCGAGGTTGAAGGAGGCGAAGTTAACTCCGCCATGGTTGTAGAAAAAGATGGGCAGCAAGTTAAAATTGAATTTGATGGCCTCTCCGCTGCAGACTTGACGAATAGTTTGTCTGACATCCTAGTTATTAAAGACGATTGAGTTTGCTGATACTAATAAAAAACCGAGATTGAAGAATCTCGGTTTTTTATGAACTGTAACGCTGTTTCTTAGACTGGTAATTTGTATTTAAAGAACCTTACAAGCAAAACCTTTCAGGTAGAAACCTTCTGGGTAGGCAGTGTCTGTTAGGTGGTCGGCTGCTTGCTCGAAGCGTTCTACGAACTTAACAGTGCGGCCTGCATCTAATGCTGCATCAGCAATGATTTTTTGGAACAAATCAGTACCCATTAAGCCAGAGCAAGAGTAGGTGAGTAGAGTGCCACCTGGTTTCAGGATTTGCATCGCAAGCATGTTAACGTCTTTGTAGCCGTTAGCGCCTGAAGTTAGGTTATTCTTGCTTGAAACAAACTTTGGTGGGTCCATGATCACTACGTCAAACTTAGTGCCTTGGTCACGGTATTCACGAAGCAGTTTGAAAACGTCAGCGTTTAGGAACACAGCGCGCTTTTTCGAGATATCAAACTCATTAAGTTCAGCGTTGAGCTTAGCTGTATCAAGAGCAAGTTGAGATACATCAGCGTTGATAACACGCTTTGCGTCGCCTTTCAGTGCGTAAAGGCCAAAACCACCTGTATATGAGAAACAGTTAAGGACATCTTTGCCTTTAACGTACTTCATCGATTCTTTGCGGCTATCACGCTGGTCCATGTAAAAGCCTGTTTTGTGGCCTTCCATAATGTTCACGCTGATCTTAACGCCGTTTTCTTCAATCACGATAGACTTCGGTGGTTCTTCACCGTGCAGTACACCGACAACTTGTTCTAGACCTTCTTTTTTACGAACTGCTACGTCAGAGCGTTCGTAAATGTTGCAGTCTGGGAAGCACTCGATTAACGCTTCAACCAATACGCTTTTGTTATATTCAGCACCAGCACTTAGCAGTTGGCAAACTAGGAAGTCTTGGTATTTGTCGATTGTGATACCTGGCAAGCCATCAGATTCTGCGGCCGTTAGGCGGTAGCCCGTTAGACCATCACGTTCGATAATGTCCTCACGTAAAGACTGTGCGTCTTGAATTCGTTTTACGAAGAACGCCTTGTTGATCTCTTCTTTTTCAAATGTCCAAACACGAGCTCGAATTTGAGATTCTGGTGAGTAAGCCGCTTTTGCAAGCCACTGACCATTTTGAGCATATACGTCTACAGTTTCACCTTGTTTTGGTTCGCCTTCGACCTTATCGATACCGCGTGAAAATACCCAAGGGTGTTTGCGGCGTAGTGATTTATCTCGGCCTTTAGCTAGATGAATTGAAGGAGTCATAATTTACTCTGTTTGTTGAATTTGAAGGAGATGTATTGTCGGGGAAGTACAGGTGAAAAGCAAATAAGAAAGGGCTGCAAAAGCAGCCCTAGTAATGATTAATCAACACATTGTGGTTGGAGAACAGTATTAAGCTTTAAGACCTGTCAGTAAACCTTCCATCGTATCGCTTTGTTTACGAAGTTGGTCAACATTGGAATTACTCTTACTGATCATCTCGCAGATGCTGTCTGATTGATGGCGAATCTCTTCAACACTTTGTGCAATGTTGTCAGCAACTACGCCTTGTTCTTCAGCTGCGGTAGCAATTTGAGTGCTGCTATCTGAAATAGACTGGTTCTTTTCCGCTAATGAACCGATCTCGACGTTCACTTCTGACATCAGTGTTTGGCCTTCATTAGCATTGTTCACCGTGACTTCCATCAGCTTGGTCAGTGATTGGCTGTTACGTTGTAATGATTCAATCATGCTTTGGATTTCAACCGTTGCTTGCTGAGTACGACCGGCAAGGGCACGAACTTCATCGGCAACAACAGCAAATCCACGACCTTGCTCGCCAGCACGTGCGGCTTCGATAGCGGCGTTCAACGCCAACAGGTTAGTCTGTTCAGAAATACCGTTGATGGTTGTGACTACTTCATCGATCTGCGCTGCGTTGGCATCCAGTTCTTCTACTGCTTGTGAAGCGGACTGGATCTCTTGAGATAGGCTAGAGATAGACTCCAGTGTATTTGAAACCTTGACTTGACCGCTCTGAGCAACGCCGCGAGCGTCCATCGTTTGTGAACTAGACTCATGAGCAAGGGTAGCGACTTCGCGAATGGTAGCCGCCATTTGTTCCGTTGCACTTGCCAAGCTATTCAGGTGTTCCTGTTGGTTACCTGAGATGTCTGAACTTTGTTGTGTTGACTGGTTCAAGTCCGAGCTGATTTGCTGCATGAGAGCGACAGACTCTTGGATTGATAGAACCATGTTTTGTTCACGCTCCGCAACTTTATCGATTGTAATCGCGATTTCACTGAACTCGTCACGAACTAAGAAGTAGTTCATGCGGCAAGTTAAGTCGCCATTCGCTAGGGTGTTCAGAGCTTTGTTCATAGAGAACATTGCGCCGCCGATGAAAGTCATGATGTAGTAAACACCTAGTGCGATCAGCGTTAGGGTTACTGCGATAATTGAAACCTGAGTCGTCGATAGAGCAGACCAAAGGTTTTGGTCATGGTTAGCAACTAGGCTGAACGCTCCATTCATCACTGAAACAGAACCAGCACCGTAGCCTAAAGAGATGGTTTCAGAGCTGCTGACAAGCTGAGCTACTTGATCTTTAGTGAGTTGACCCGCTTCGATAAGCCCTTTCATCAAGAGCATTTCTTCTTGATAAAGGTGAGCAAGTAAAGAGTCCGCGGCACTATCTAAAACGAGAGTTAATATAACCAGGGCGAGAAGAGGCAATAAGAAGAGTAGATAGAACTTTTCTTGGATTTTTAGGTGAATGAGATATTTGTCAATCCAACGAAATGGGATTTCTTTCATAATCGTTATACTCGAAGTAAGTCCACCAATAAGCGGTGAATGAATAGAAACTCGACTATATCATTCATATAATTTATGAGGCAACGTTATGGAAAGTTCACAATATATTTTTGTCGTGTCAGGCGTAGTTCAATGTGTTGGGTTCCGTTACCACACCAGTAGGCAGGCGCAAGCTATGGGTCTCTCAGGTTATGCAAAGAACTTAAATGATGGTCGAGTTGAAGTGTTAGTTGTCGGAGAGAGTCAGCAAATTGAGAAGTTACATGCTTGGCTCTATATTGGCCCTTCGAGCGCAACAGTAGACAACGTTGTGATGCATCAAGTTAAAGATAGTGAACGCCAAGACGTACGCATAGGGGCGTTTAAAATACTGTAGTTGTAGCACTACAGTATTTTATATTGAACGTAACTTAATGACCTAAAGCGGGTTAGGTTTTACAAGCACTTTGCTGGTTTAGGTAAACCGGCGAGCTTGGTCGCTTGTTTTGCAGGGCCTTTTTTGAATAACTTGAAAAGGTACTTACTATTGCCTTTTTCTGGGCCGTGAGCTTTTTCCATTGCTTTAACGAGCATGCGAACCGCTGGTGAGGTGTTGAACTCTTCGTAAAAGCTCCTTACAAAATGTACGACTTCTAAGTGTGCATCTGTAAGTTCAATCGCCTCGTCTTGAGCAAGAATTTCAATCATGCCTTCTTCCCATTGCGTGTAATCCAATAGGTAGCCTTGAGCGTCGGTTTCGATTTGCTTGCCGTTATATTCAAACATGTTTAATCCAGAATCCAATTAACTATGCGGATAGGGTACATGACCAAGTTTGTCTTTCTCAACAGAAATTGTAGCTATCCAATGAAATATCGTACTTATAGATACAAAAAAGCCCAAGAGGTAGGCTCTTGGGCTAGATATTCTTCAATGATGGGAACGATTAGTCGTCGCTGCCCATGATGCCTAGGATGCTTAGTAGGCTGATGAAGATGTTGTAGATCGATACGTACAAGCTGATCGTTGCAGAGATGTAGTTTGTTTCACCGCCACGAATGATGTTTTGAGTTGTAAGCAAGATAACACCAGTCGAGAACAGGATGAACATACCGCTCATTGCCAATGATAGTAGAGGCATTTGTAGGAAGATGTTTGCAACCATACCTACAAGTAGTACTACGAAACCCGCTAATAGCATGCCATTAAGGAACGACAGGTCACGCTTAGTTGTTAGTGCGTAAGCTGATGCGCCCATAAACGCCAGTGCTGTACCGCCAAGTGCAGTTAGGATGACATCACCCATGCCTGCGCCAACGTACATGTTTAAGATTGGACCGATGGTGTAGCCTAAGAAACCTGTAAATAGGAATGTGAAGACTAGACCCATGCTGTTGTCACGGTTCTTTTCTGTTAGGAAAAGTAGGCCGTAGAAGCCAACTAGCATGATAATAAGACCCGGGCGAGGAAGGTTCATCGCCATGGATACGCCTGCTACAACAGCAGACCAAAGTAGTGTCATAGACAGTAATGCGTAGGTGTTACGCAACACTTTATTGGTTTGCAGAGCACTTTCTTGAGATGCTGTGCGTGAAAACATAGGGCTGTTCATAATCTTCCTCGTAAGGTGACTTCAATAGTTATTAGTACATTTATGGGGGTGAAAGTTCGAAAAATCAAGTCTCTCATTCCTCTTGTATACGTAAAATAATAATCAAAATAGTCGGTTAAGTGTTTCTGAAGGTGTAACAAAGTATTTCTTAAAGTGCAGTTAAGGTTCGTTGTTCAATTTTAATCGCACTGAATCGCTGTTTATAATCTTGAAAAACTAATTATAACACTGAAAACAAAGAGGCGACCTAAGCCGCCTCTGTAGTTTATGCATCATAACACATTAGTGGTGTAAGATTTGGCTTAAGAAGTTCTGCGTTCTGTCTGATTGTGGGTTTTCAAAGAAATCGACAGGGTTGTTCTCTTCTATGATTTCACCGGCATCCATGAAGATAACGCGATCCGCGACCTCTTTAGCAAAGCCCATCTCGTGCGTTACACAAAGCATCGTCATGCCTTCTTCTGCAAGCTCAACCATTACGTCTAACACCTCACGAACCATTTCTGGATCGAGCGCCGACGTTGGCTCATCAAACAGCATCACTTGAGGGTTCATACACAAAGAGCGAGCGATAGCTACACGCTGCTGTTGACCACCTGAAAGCTGACCTGGGAACTTGTCCGCTTGCTCAGGGATTTTTACGCGCTCTAGGTACTTCATTGCAATCGCTTCGGCTTCTTCTTTTGGCATCTTTTTGACCCAGATTGGAGCCAGAGTACAGTTCTCTAATACAGTCAGATGTGGAAACAGATTGAAGTGTTGGAAACACATGCCGACATCTCTACGCACGGCTTCGATGTTCTTTAGGTCTTCCGTTAATTCATTACCTGAAACGAAGATATGACCTTTTTGGTGCTCTTCTAATCGGTTGATGCAGCGGATCATCGTTGATTTACCAGAGCCTGAAGGGCCACAGATAACGATTTTCTCGCCTTTTTTAACTTCTAAATTGATGTTCTTAAGTACGTGGAATTCACCGTACCACTTGTTCATGTCTTTCAACTCGATCATAAGACCTTGAGAGTTGTTTTCTGTCTGCTGCGTCATAATACGTCCTTGATCTTGTTAATTATCGTTTGTGACCGGTGTGAAGTCTGTTTTCTAGCCATATCGAATATCTCGACATGCCAAAACAAAACACCCAGAACACTAACGCGACAAATACATAACTTTCTGTTGAATACCCAAGCCATTCAGGGTCGGTATTCGCGGCTTGGCCAATTCCTAGTACATCAAACATACCAATAATCAAAACAAGACTGGTATCTTTAAACAAACCAATGAAGGTGTTCACAATTGAAGGAATCGTGATTTTAAGAGCTTGAGGTAGAATGATAAGCCCGGTCTTTTTCCAGTAGCTTAACCCCAGAGCATCAGCTGCTTCGTATTGGCCTTTTGGTATTGCTTGTAGACCACCTCGAATTACTTCGGCCATGTAGGCTGCACTGAATAGAACTACCCCTACAAGTGCTCGAATGAGCTTATCGGTTTCTGTCCCTTCTGATAAAAAGAGTGGCAGCATTACTGAAGCCATGAATAGAACTGTAATGAGCGGTACGCCACGCCAAATTTCGATGTATACGGTACACATACTGCGAATGATCGGCATCTCTGAGCGACGCCCAAGAGCAAGTGCAACACCAATAGGGAGTGACACTACAATACCAACAAGTGCGATGACCAGTGTAACCAATAGGCCGCCCCATTTATGGGTATCAACAACTTCTAACCCAAAGACGCCACCGTATAGCAAGCCGGCAATGATAAATGGGTAGATGTTGACGAAGAACAACCAAATCCACGTACGTTTAGGTGTTTTTTCATAAGCCAGTAAGGCTACAAAAATGGCCAACGTTGCGTAGAAGAGGCGAGGTCGCCACAGTTCAGCTTCTGGGTAGAAGCCATACATGAATTGGTCCCAACGAACGCTGATAAAAACCCAACAAGCGCCTTCGCTAGTACAGGCATCGCGTGTGGTTCCTATCCAGTCGGCACTGATGAATGCCCAATCCGCTATTGCCCATAATAGGGTGAAAGCAAAGTAAGCAAGAATCACAGTGACGACGCTGTTAACAGGTCCATTAAATAGATTTTTTCTTAACCAACCGACTGGCCCAACGGTATTCGCTGGAGGCGGAAGATCAGGTTGAAATTGATGTGTACTCATCTTATCTCTCCACCAATGCTACTTTGCGGTTGTATATGTTCATTAGAGCGGACGTTAATAGGCTCAAGGTTAGGTAGACGCCCATTGTCATCGCGATTACTTCGATAGCTTGTCCAGTTTGGTTAAGTGTTGTTCCTGCAAATACAGAGACAAGATCAGGATAACCAATGGCCATCGCAAGTGATGAGTTTTTGGTCAGGTTTAGATACTGACTGGTTAGTGGTGGGATAATGATTCTTAATGCTTGTGGAATAATGACAAGCTTTAGAGTTCTAGAACGTGGGATGCCTAGAGACATCGCAGCCTCAGTTTGCCCATGGTTTACCGCGTTAATACCTGAACGAACAATCTCAGCAATGAACGCTGCTGTATAGATACTTAAAGCGAGCATCAATGCAGCAAGCTCAGGGATTATCGTAACACCACCCTTGAAGTTAAACCCTTTCAACACAGGGTAATCTGCAGAGATAGGCATGCCCATAACAAAGTAAGTTATCAACGGTAAGCCTAAAATCAACGCAGCGGCAATTCGCAACATCGGTGTTTGTTGGCCGGTCAGTTTCTGTCTGTTCTTAGCCCAGATGTTGATAATAAACGTAGCGATAATACCGACAATCAATGATGCGATGACAATGCTACTGCCTTGCTCAAAGACTGGAGCAGGGAAGTACAACCCGCGTACGTTCAAGAAAATTGCTTCACCTAGACTCATACTTTGACGAGCAGAAGGCAAGGCTTGTAGAACGGCGAAATACCAGAAAAAGATTTGTAATAGCAGAGGGATATTTCGGAATATCTCAATGTAGACAGCTGCAAATCGGCTAACTAGCCAGTTTGAAGAGAGTCTAGCGATACCCATACTAAAGCCCAGCACTGTCGCTAGCATGATGCCGAGTACTGAAACCAAAGCGGTATTGAGAAGACCGATAAAGAATGTACGACCGTATGAGTAGGTCTCGTCGTATTCAATCAGTGTTAAGCCGATACCAAAACCAGCTTCTTGTGAGAGAAAATCAAAACCAGTGGTGATACCACGGGAATCTAAGTTTGTGAGTGCATTATTTACAATCGTGTAAAAGAAAGCACAAAGCGCCCCGACGGCGATAATTTGGAAAATGATGGAGCGAAAAGTGGGGTTGTAAAATAAGTTGGCACTTTTGGGCTGTGGCTTTGCCTGAGCTGGAGAAATAGTTTCATTAGGTTTCATACTACTATAACCTCAAATCCATTTAATAAATAGGGCGGAAAACTCCGCCCTAATTGATGCTTGAAAATTTATTAACGGATTGGTGGAGCGTACATAAAGCCGCCCGCATTCCATAATGCATTTACACCACGAGAGATTTGAAGTGGAGAACCTGTACCAACAGTACGCTCAAAACTCTCACCGTAGTTACCAACTTGCTTAATTACTTGGTAACCCCAGTCGTCGCGAATGCCAAGGCCTTTACCTTTAGGACCGTCCACACCAAGAATACGTTTGATGTTTGGATCTTTTGACTTAAGCATTTCGTCTGCATTTTTAGAGGAGATGCCGTATTCTTCCGCGTTAATCATTGCTGAAAGTGTCCACTTAGCAACGTTAAACCATTGATCATCATCTTGACGAACAACAGGGCCTAGAGGCTCTTTAGAGATGATTTCAGGAAGTACTTCTGCAGATTTAGGATCAGCTAGGTTTAGGCGAAGTGCGTATAGACCAGATTGGTCAGTTGTTAGTACGTCACAACGACCTGCGTCGAAACCTTTCGATGTTTGTGCTGCCGTATCGAATACCACTGGCTTGTAAGACATGCCACTGTTACGGAAGTAATCGGCTAGGTTAAGTTCAGTTGTTGTACCTGATTGAACACATACAGAAGCGCCATCAAGCTCTTGAGCACTTGTTAGGCCAAGTTCTTTCTTAACCATGAAGCCTTGACCATCGTAGTAGTTAACGCCTACGAAGTTCAAACCTAGAGCAGTGTCACGATGTAATGTCCATGTTGTGTTACGAGATAGTACGTCGATTTCGCCAGATTGAAGCGCAGTAAAACGCTCTTTTGCTGTTAGAGGTACATACTTAACTTTAGTCTTGTCACCGAGTACAGCCGCTGCAAGAGCTTGACAATACTCAACATCAATTCCTTCCCATTCACCTTTTGAGTTAGGGTTAGAGAACCCTGGAAGACCGGTACTTACACCACAAGTTAGAAAACCTTGAGATGTGACTTTGTCCAGAGTGCTTTCTGCCGCTGATGCCGATGTTGCCATCATCGCAGTTGATGCAGCTACTACTGAAGCAAGAAGTGTTAGTTTATTTGTCATTTGTATCCTTCCTTGTTAACCAGGTGACACCTGATACTCGTGCTCGTTTGAGTTTCTCTTATGTATTGCGTTTTCTATGACCTTGTTGTTCAAATTAAACGAGTTGCATTTTGCAAATGAAACTGTGTGCGATTTAAACAACTGTTTATAAGGTTAGGAAAGGATCCGTAGTTTCACAAATGTATAATTTAAAAAGAATTTTGAATGAAATCACAAATCCGAACACAATTAGAATGACCAAATGTTAAGTGAATGTAAATAGTGCAACGGTTCACACTGTTGGTGCAACGAGATTTAGATTTTTATATTGATAATCGACTAGATAAATATTCTGAATAAACATCACAATGATAAAATATTAAACTTAAGAAATGTTGAAATTTGGTCAATAAATATTTTTATTACACTTCGATAGTTATGAATATGCTCCAAATTTGGTAGCATGGCTGAATAGTTATTGAAGTAGTCTCAAGGAAGAACATGCGTTATTTCCCAATGTTTTTGGATGTAGAAAATAAGCCAATCTTAGTGGTTGGTGGGGGTGAGGTTGCTTGCCGTAAAGTCGATAGCTTACTACGAGCGGGAGCGGATGTGACTTTGGTGTCTCCCAAGGTAGCGCCTTACTTAAAGCAGCTTGTGGACGAGAACAAGCTTCACTGGGTTCAAAACTTTTACTCGTCACAGATCATATCGAAAAATTACTTGCAGGTTTGGGCCACAACAGACAACCCAAGCTTGAATCACCAAGTGTATAATGATGCGAAAAAACTGGGCATTTTAGTCAATGTGGTTGACGATCTTCCTTATTGCGACTTCATCACACCTTCGATGATAAATCGCGGCAGAATCCAAATTGCCATCTCTAGTGGCGGGGCATCACCTGTTTTAGTAAGAAATATCAGAGAAAAACTCGAAACGGTATTGCCACAAAACATAGGTTTGATAGCAGACTTCGGTGCATCAAAACGCAATTCAATCAAAGAGTCATTCCCAACCGTCGACGAGCGTCGTAAATTTTGGGAGCGTTTCTTGTCATCCAGCTTTATCGAGCAGGTGAATGACAGAGAGCAGTTAGAGTCTTACTACCAGCAAGCGCTAACCGAAGGCATTGATAGCGAAGGGCAGGTGACTTGGATTGAATTCGAGCAAGATGTCGAGCTGCTGTCTATGAAGGCTTTACGTTTGATGCAGGAGGCAGAGCTCGTACTTTCACCGAGCGATTGTCCATTTGAATTTATCGACCTGTGCCGCCGAGATGCAGAAAGAGAGAGCTACGCCAACAGCGGAGAGCTATCAACAAAGCTTGAGCAAGCAAGAGCAGAGAAATTACGAGTGTGTGTGTTTATTCCACCAGCAAGCGTAGAGTTTAATCTGTTGGTCGGCAAAGACCTAAAATTGTCAGCAGCCCAAGTACTCAGTTGAGGTAATTGCTTCTAGTTGAAATGAGAGCTTTCTGGTTGTTTGAAATCGGCTAGAGGCTCGGAATAAAACTAAAGCTGGACCAGATAAATAAAAAGCCACTTCAAAAGAAGTGGCTTTTTGCTATTTCAAACACGACATTGTGCTGATGAATGAGCAACCCAAATAGGCGGTCACTCAAACTCAAAAATTAGTCGCGGAAGTTGTCAAACTGGAAAGGTTGACCAAGTTCACCGCCGCGAACTAGAGCCATAACAGCTTGTAGGTCATCACGCTTCTTACCAGTAACACGAACTTTGTCGCCTTGGATAGAAGCTTGAACTTTAACTTTGTTGTCTTTGATTAGCTTAACGATCTTCTTAGCGACATCAGTTTCAATGCCTTGCTTAAAGATAACCGTTTGGTGCCAAGTGCGACCTGTTTGGTCTGCCGCTTTCGCTTCCATCGCGTTAGGATCAACATTACGCTTCGTTAGGTTGCTGCGAAGGATATCGCGCATTTGCTTCAGTTGAAAATCGTCTTGAGCAGTCAATTTTACTGATTCATCTTTGTAATCAAAGCTTGCGTCAACGCCGCGGAAATCGAAACGAGTCGATAGTTCACGGTTTGCGTTGTCTACTGCGTTACGCAGTTCTACTGCTTCTACTTCAGAGATAATGTCAAATGATGGCATTGTGTTGTTTCCTTAAGCTAAGTTTCTATCTTTAATTGCTGTTGCAAGCATGTCTAGCATTGTTGCAGTATCTTCCCAGCTTAGGCATGGGTCAGTAATCGACTTGCCATATTCTAGGTTGTTAATGTCTGTCATTGGCTGGTTGCCTTCAATAATGAAGCTCTCTGCCATAATGCCTGCAATTTGGTTCTTGTTAGATTTAATTTGCTCACAAATGTCTTGTGCAACTTCTAACTGCTTACGGTGTTGCTTCTGACAGTTAGCGTGGCTAAAGTCTACAACCAAACGTTGAGGTAGATCGAATTCAGCCAGTTGCTTACATGCAGTATCTACAGATTCAGCGTCGAAGTTAGGGCCTTTATCACCACCACGTAGAATAACGTGACCGTATGGGTTGCCAGAAGTACGGTAAACCGTCATGCGGCCGTTCTTATCTGGAGAGTAGAAGTAGTGTGAAGCATGTGCTGCACGAATTGCATCGATAGCAATCTTGATGTTGCCGTTGGTCGCGTTCTTGAAGCCAACAGGGCAAGACAGTGCAGAAGCCATTTCACGGTGAATCTGAGATTCAGTTGTACGAGCGCCAATCGCACCCCAAGTGATAAGGTCTGCAATGTACTGACCTGTGATCATATCAAGGAATTCAGTCGCGGTAGCGAGGCCAAGCTTGTTGATATCTAGCAGAAGCTTACGAGCTTTGCTCAAGCCTGTTTCAAGTGCGTATGAACCATCAAGGTTAGGATCTGTAATCAAACCCTTCCAACCTACAACAGTACGAGGCTTCTCGAAGTAGGTTCTCATTACAACGAACAGTTCATCTTTGTACTGGTCTTGAATTTTGCTTAGGCGCTCAGCGTAATCAAGTGCCGCATCTGTATCGTGAACAGAGCAAGGGCCTACGATAACTAATAGGCGGTTATCACGACCAGTTAGGATATCTTCGATTTGGCGGCGAGAATTTTTAATGCGCTCAGCAACGTCGTCAGTAATAGGGTGTGCATTGCCTAGTTCGGCAGGAGTTGGCATAGGACCCAGAGCTTGGGTTCTCAACTCATCAGTTTTTAATGGCATGTGATAGCTTTTTTATTCTATTGCGGAGTGGTTAAGATAACGGAATTGAACAGAGGAATAAACTCTATTGAGTCAAAGTTATCTCAGTTATTGCTAATATTCTTATTTTTATCAGCAGGCCAGCGTCAAATAAGGGATTTTCACTTGTATTAACAGGCAGCTATCGGTATTTTCGTTTGAACACAACATAAAAATGCTGGAGCAGCAATGACTCAAGAAAATCAAAGCACTTTGCACCCAGAACTCGTCTTAGGTGATGTGCTGCCTTCTTACAACGATAATAATAATTCTAACCACTTATACGTTTCATTATCAGAATTAGTGATGGATCGTGTCTTCTACCACCCAAGTATCGAGAGTCACTTAGATACTTTGACTGATATTGAAAAAACGTCTTTAGAAGCGATCCTTGGTGATAAAACAGTCGATGAGCATTTTGTTTCGACCTTAGTGATTGCCATTCAAGCTGCCGTTCAGCCAAATCACACTTCTGTTCGTATCGCATTAAGCAGTGCAGACAGCTATGGATTCCGTTCGCTGCTTGGCGGGAACTGTGAAGCAGAAGAGATTAACCCTGCACTAGGTGTTCGTGGCGTTGCTCGTTACGCGACACCAGAATACAGCAAGGCTTTCGCTTTAGAATGTCAGGTTATTAAGGCATTACGTGAGCAGGGCATCAACGTTGAAGTAGTTGTGCCTTACGTTCGTGCGTTAAGCGATGCCGCTAAGATTATTGACCTGCTTGCCGAGCAAGGGCTACCACGCGGCCTTAACGGTTTGAAAGTACTGTTCTCGTGTGATGTGCCGTCTGCAGTGCTACTGAGCGAACGTTTACTGCACTACTTCGATGGTGTAGTGGTAAACGTTGATAGCTTAGCGTCTTTCACTTTAGGCGTAGACAAACACAATGAAGCTCAGCAACACGCTTTTGATCCACAAAACGAAGCGGTTATTACCTTGTTGGATATGATTGTTAAAGCAACCCTGAACGCGAAGAAGCCAGTGCTGCTAGTTACGCAAGGTTTAGTCGATTATCCACGTCTACAAGGTTACATTGCTGACCTTGAAGGCGTAGAAACGGTCGTGACTGCATAAATCGGTTTGTTGTCTTAGTAAGTCAACTGGCTCTATCCGTTTATTTGAAGCGCTAAAGCTTTGAGAATGAAAGAGATATCATTATGCGATGATATCTCTTTTTTGTAACATTTTTTTGACATCTCTATCGCTAATCGATTAACTGGTCTGATGACTGATTTGACTAGGTAATCCGAATGTTGACCCCTCTACAAAAAGCAAATTTCTACTTAAGCATGTTTGGCTTTTTCAAAGTCCCACTTATCTGGTTGTGCCGACCAAAACTACTCGCGTTGGACAACCAACATGTTGAAGTGAAAATCCCGCTTAGAAGGCGTACTAAGAATCACCTTAACAGTATGTACTTTGGCGTTTTGGCTGTAGGTGCGGATGTCGCGGGTGGGTTTCTTGCGATGAGCAAATCTCAGCAGCAAGGTGAAAAGATCTCGTTGGCTTTTAAAGAGGTGACGGGTAACTTTTTGAAGCGCCCTGAAGGTGATGTGCATTTCACTTGTAACGACGGTGAGCTGATCAACACTATGCTGGCAGAAACCATGTCGACCGGAGAACGGGTCAATCAACCCGTAACCATTATCGCGACTTGCCCATCTTTACATGGTGACGAGCCGATGGCGGAGTTCACGCTCACGCTTTCAATTAAGAAAGTCCCTTCAAGAAAATAGCGATTAAATAATAGATTTTGGTTTAGAAGTCATGGGTAACGTTGAAGAGATAAAACAACGGTATGTGAATGGTTTCCACATACCGTTATAGAGAACTTTATAACGGCTCTATGACTCTTGAGTGATCTGCTCAATATCAACTATTTTTGAACGGTTCATAACGATCTTCCAACGGTAGTAGGTTGGTTCGTTATCATGGTTGTTCTCTTTAATGATCAGGTTGAGAAGATGACGCTTTTCTACTGATTCGCGGCTCACTTGTCCTTCATTCAAGCGGTAGATCTTGTTTGAGCCTTTATCCATCAACCGTGTCAGCGCTCTGAGGCTGATCGATAACGTTTCACGAGTCTCCTCATAACCACTCATAAAGGTCGATGTCGACATCTCAGTATGAGAGCGGTAATGCAAGATTTGCTCTTCACGTTGTACCACACGCTTTTTACGGATCGACTGAATGCGATCTGCAAGCTTAGAAAAATTTGCGTAGTCCAACCATTCCAGTTTATGGCCTACTGACTTGTTGGTCGTTGGATCATAGTAACGACGCTTCCATTTTGGCTTGCCTTTACGCAGCCAGCGCCAAAGGATGTCTCTCAAGTCATCTTTAAAGATCTCACGCAGTGCGTAAATGAAAGACATTGCCACGATGAAAGAGGCGGTAATCTCACCAAGAAAGTCACGAGCCAAGATCACAGTAGTGGTCACGACAACCATCACCAAACCGGTCGCGATGCCTTTCACGGCACGCTTAACGTTCTTACCCATCGACGTTGTCTTTTCTTTAAGCACGATAGGGTGTTCAATCAAACGACGCAGCAAACGCATCTTGTTACTCAAGCGGGTAACGTCCTCTCGAACTCTTGCTGAGTTGTAGCGGTTCAGTTTACGGTGCGCGGTCTCTTTATCACAAAGCGTTAAGAGTCGTTCTTTAATCGTTGAATACTCACTACCTCGTGGCATGTGTGAAACTAGCGATAGGAACTTTTGCTCGGTATACCAAGATAGGTAGTTATCGATATTAGCGTAGTAGCGCTTGAGATTTTCTTCGTAAGGGATGCTTCGGCGTAGCTTCTTCAAGATATCTAAAGCCAATTCAATGACTTCATCTACTTCATCAGCCGTTACGTCGTCACTATCAGTTTTATTTAAGCTGCTGACTGCTTTATCTAACGCGATAACATATTGGTAGGCAAACAGACTCAAACTGACACGATACTGTGTTGTAGATAAGCGTCCACGTTTTGCCAAGCGACTGTGTACCAAAGGTAAAAGTGTTTTGTCACTATAGTAGGCACGTTTTTGAGTGATTGAGCTGTAGAAAAAGGCACTTTCAGAAAGCACTTCAGGAGTCAGTCCAAGTTCACCGGGAATGAATAGATAAACGTCCATGTCGAGCTTTTTTGTCTTAGCCATGGCATGGTTAATTTTAAGTGTTATCGCATCTTGTTTATCAACGGTGATCAACGATGTCTCCTAGAATGTAAAAATATGAATGAAACTAGCGAAAGCATATCAGAGATCACGTATAATCTCCGCCAAATTTAAAGTAGAGACAACCTTGATGATTAATATTGGTCAAATAAACAACTTAGAAGTAGTAAAACAAGCAGACTTCGGTGTATTCCTTGACGCGAGCGACTATGGAACCGTGTTGCTGCCGAAACGATTTACTCCTGAAGGTGTTGAAATTGGTCAAAAGCTAGATGTTTTCTTATACATAGATTCTGACAACCAGATCGCTGCAACGACTGAAAAACCAATAGCTCAAGTAGGCCAGTTTGGTTTGATGACGGTTGAAGGTGTTAACAGCACTGGTGCATTCATGAGCTGGGGCGTGAAAGGTAAAGACCTTCTTGTTCCTTTCAGCGAGCAGCGTGGCCGTTTAAACGAAGGTCAGTCAATCTTAGTATATGTGTATATCGATAAAGCATCGAGCCGTATCGTTGGTACAACGAAGTTCAACAAATGGTTAGACAACACGCCTGCGACTTATAAGCAAAATGAGCAAGTCGATCTCATTATCGCTGAGCGCAGCCAGTTAGGTTACAAAGCGATCGTGAACGGTGAACACTGGGGTATGATTTTCCCATCTGACATCATCGGTAAGCTGTTCATTGGTAAAACACTAAAAGGCTACATTAAAAACGTTCGTGAAGAAGACGGTAAGATTGATTTGTCTCTTCAGAAGGTTGGTGTGGCTAAGATGGATGACCTAAGCACTAAGGTTCTTGACCTGCTTGAGAAGAAAGGCGGTTACCTGCCTTTGAATGATAAGTCTTCTCCTGAAGTTATTTTCTCTGCATTCAGAACCAGCAAAGGTACGTTCAAGAAGACAATTGGTGGTCTATACAAATCTGGCAAGATCACTATCGACAAAGAAGGTATCAGCTTAGTTAAGTAAGCGGTCCTTTCGGTCAAAAAAAAAGGTTCATCGCGGCT
>NZ_JBFROH010000061.1:0-15747 GCF_041471425.1 Vibrio sp. 10N.261.52.C2
ATTGTTAAAGAGCTTTGCTTATCGAAACTTTCTTTTTACAAAGAAACCCTTGAAAGCGGACGTGAATTCTAGCGATTTAATCTTAAGTGTCAAACACTTTTTAAAATTAATTTGTTTCGAACTTTCCGTCTTACTGATTACCGCTGAAGCCTTGTGGCGTCTGCCGTGTCAGTGAGGCGGCATTATAGAGATCATCGTAAACATGGCAACCCCTTTTTTGATAAAAATTCAAAAAAGTTGCTTAAGTGTCTACTTTTACGTCAAAAGCGTCTTTCACAGGTCAAAGCTAATACAATTACAGGCATATCACTTAAAATTTTGCGACTAAATCTTTCGAAAATACCTCTATATCTAGTTCAATACTCCATTTATCACTCAGCTCTACGATGTTATCTAGCGACTGCTGAACCGTTTTTATCGTCAACGTATTATTGTCTAGGTCGTATACCTGTTTTTGCGTAGTGTAATAGAAGTAAAGGATAGTCAGCGCGTCTCGGTCGCCTTGTTCCGCTTTTGGCTGAATGCGCTTGAGCTTACGATAGATTTGATTGTGGATTTGTTTCAGGTTCCAAACATAAAGCGCTTCTTTGAAATACTCATGCCCTTTCACTCGGCTTGCGATAAACGCATTCAAAGCGACAGATAAGATCACCCCAAGTACGTTCAAATGAAAGTTCCCTGTCGATTCACCAGTAATTGAAGTCGCCGAGCCAAACAATTCGATCAGAATGGTGCCGAATACAATGGCAAACAATGCAAGTGACCCAACTAATGACACCAACAACAGGTTCATCTTCTTTCTATATTCTTCTTTATTAATCTTCTGTAACTTCACCGACAGCTTCCTTATGTAAGTCACTTTATAATTTTGCGCATACTATCTATGTAAACATTGGTTCGCTTCAACCCTTACCGTCTTGTAATGTGGTCATTCTCTATTTAATACTCAAAGTTCGCGGGTTGGTGCTAAGTGCAACTCCATTTGACTTCATTAATAGAAAAGAGTTACATACCGCCACAATTTTGGTTATTCATCAATTCATGTTGATAAAGCCCGTTTCGCTTTATCACATACTGACAAGGTACATTCCATGCGTTCATTTGTATTACGCGCTCGCGCAGCCCCTACAGAGAGCAAACTTATCTTAGAAGGTGTTGGGCAAGATGCTCATACTGAGATTCTGGCTCATACTCTGATGAACACGATCTTCGTTGCTCAATCTCACCGTGAGAATGTCACCGTACACCTTGTATTAGAAAGTACTAAAGACTTTTCACGTACGATCACTTTCGATTCAAATGAGATCACCAACATTGGTGGCTTTCATGAATCGGCATTGTTATCAGCGGTAGTAAGAGCGGTTGATGCTTCTCAAGGTATGACCAAAGAGCAGACTCGTCAGGTTGAACCGGGAATCGTCGTTCGCACTATGAGCTTTGAAAAGTTGGTCAAAGAACTGGCCGAAGACCACCAGCTGTACATGATGGATAAAAAAGGCGACTTTATCCGTGATGCAGAGATTGCGGAAAACCCATGTTTCCTTCTGACTGACCACATCCCAATGCCGAAGAAAAGCTACAACAGCTTAAAGCGCTTAGGTACAGAAAAGATCAGCTTAGGCCCGAACATGCTGTTTGCTTCTCAGTGTGTTGTGTTGATCAACAATGAGCTTGATCTAAGAGACTTCTGATTCAACTCATAGCTGTTGAAATAAAAATGGAGCGATCACGCTCCATTCACTCCTTTGTTCAGTTAACATCCGAACTAAAAACGAGCTTCAACTGTCATCCCTTCAACCCAATACTCTTCCGGCGGTGCTGTAATAAAGTCCAATACAACTTTCAAATACGCCGGCTGACCTTCAAACGGGCTTACTAACTGGCTTGGTAATTTGCTCACAACTTCTACCGAATCGGACACTTCAGCTTCAAAAGAGCTACCGTTAGGAAACTTTACCAACGCATTTGCTCCCTTTACCGCGTCTTCTAAATATTTAGGGTCTAGGTAAGCCACGATATGAGGAACGGTATTTTTTGCTATCGTCACTAGCTCATCGCCTTCAAAAACTCGCTGCCCTTCGACAACATGTATGTCTACGACGCGACCCGCATAGGGAGACTTTACCGATAACTCTTGCTCTCTTACACGCTTAAGGGCTAAATCTTTCATCAATGAACGTTTAGCCTGACTAACTGGTCCAGCTAACTCCCGCTCCTCTTCAGCCAATTTCGCGCTTTGATAATCAAGCTTTTGTTGATTCAACTGGTTGTTCAGCGAGTTACCCATTCCAACAATACTGGCATAATCCACATCCGATACTTGTCCTTTTTTACGATATTCTTCATAACGCTTTTGAATTTGCTGTACTTTACTGAGGTTCCGACGCGTTTCTGCAATACCGTTTAAGTGCAATGCTTCCATATCGCTTGGTAAATTGACTTTTAACCCTAACAGCTCCGCATGTATAAACTCAATTTGAGCTTCAATTTCCAAATTCGTCAATTGAATTGCAGTCTGTGCTCGCTCCACTTGAGTGCCGTCGTCTATGGGTATCGGCCCAACAATGCCTGCAACCTTAGCAGTCAGAGTAACTGGATAAGACGTAACAATAGCCGGAGCAATCACGAGAAAATTTGTCTTCAAGAAAAAATAAGCCACGAATAAAAGTGGGCTTATTACCAAGCTCAAGATCAAATACCAACGAAAGCGATAGCCCCCTCTTTTTGCTTGTCCGTAAGCAACCTTCACACCATCATCCGATTGAGGTTTGTTTTTTTTATCCAGATGAAATTTTACTTTCATTGCTAAAACCTTTTGCCTTTTTTCAATACCCACCAAGGAGCCATACTCGACTCTTCGTGACTTCTTCTAAATAATTCATTAATCATGGAGAACGCAGTAATCAAGCGCATAAAAAACTGATAAAAAGGATAGAGGGGTAGCCATTTAGCCATTCTTAGATCCTCTTTCTCCCTTTCAGAAACTAAACCAATGTAAACAGTAAAAAATAGAATTACGGTAAACAAATACACGCAATAAATTAGAATCATCAATGCAGCAACAAAATCAATTGAGTGAACCCAAAATATATAAAACATGAACACTGAAACTAGAATCGGCAGCAATACATTTTGCAATACACCATAAACGAGAGTGAAGATGAAATTCCCCCAACCCAGTAAACGGGGGGTTAGTCCTTCATTGTGTTTCCTCAAAAACAGAAACAATAAATCTCCGTCCCATCTAAGCCTTTGCTGTACTAATCCTTTTAAGGTATGAGGCACGTCAGTATGACCGACAGCTCTTGGTGCAAAAGCCAATCTATTATTTGGGTAGCGTTTCTTATATTGCTTAAGCCTCATCGTTAAATCGAGGTCTTCAGCCGTATGCGTATCCCAACCTCCAACTTGTTTTAATACATTTTTTCTAAATGCACCAAAGGCTCCAGAAATATTATTTAGCACTCCCCAATTTGAGAGCCCTGTTTTTCCTGCTTGCATAGACAACATATATTCTAGAGACTGCATACGAGTAAGTAAGTTGTCCTGCCAATTTCTTACACGCAACGCACCACCCGAAGCAATCACATTCTTGTCAGTAAATTGCTTCATCATTTGCAGTGCCATATCGTTATCAAAAGAAGTATCGCCATCAACATTTATAACAAAATCGCCGGTGGCATTATCTAAACCAGCATTCAATGTTGATACTCTTCCTCCCCTTTGCCACTTGGGTATAACTCGAACATTTCGATTTTTTACACATTGATGTCTCTGCTCACCTCGAATCGCAGCTTGATATGTATCTTCATTCTGAGCTGCGCCATCAACTACCGCTAACACTTCAATCTTTCCGGGATACAGTTGCTCAACTAGTGTATCTATCGTAATTTCAATCGCATCCCCTTCGCCATAACAAGTAATGACGAAAGATATGCTCGGGTATTCTGTTATCTCAATATCACTCTCAGAATAAGACCAACGAAATATCCCTGTTAACACGAGTAAAAAAAGTGGCAATTCAACAATAACCATCATGGGAAACAGCATGAGCCATAGCTCTGCATTTTCGAGTAACATCCCCCAAAAATATTGTTGAAGATTGAGGCTATTCGACAGCATAAATTTCGCCGACTTTACTCTCTAACCACGCCCCTACGTCCTCTTTAACCATGGGGTCAGGAAGGCTCCAAGCAAACACATTCAATGTAAAATCATCGTCTTCAATAAGTAGACAAAGGGCTTCTATTTTTTCACGCAGCACATTGATATGTTCCATCTTAGCTTTAGGCATAAATACGAAAAGAACATCACTTTTGTATTGACAACAAATATCTGAGTCTCTAAACAAACCGTTAAGGCGCTCAGTAATTTGCTCGATCAAAGCAAACATTTTCGCATCTCCATTCTTAGATACATATTGAGCTAAATCAGGAAGATGCAGACCTAGGAGAAGATGCTCTTCTTGATGACGGATAGCGATACGATTGACCCAATCAAGGAGGTTTGAAAAATACCCGCTGTCTACTTTGCCGCGTAGTGTCAGCTGTGGAGCAGATAATTTGACGCCGTGACGGAATATATACTCGCCCTGCACACCTAATTTTAATGAATAGATTTTCCTGACAACCAACTGAGAAACATCATTCTTGGCGTCACAACTAAAACAAACAGCCAAAGTCTCAGCTTCAGAAAAGGAATGAGAACAAACGTTACATGAATGAGTCTCTAACGGGCGGTCATAATCCACACCGATATGACGAAGTTGAGTTAAACATTTAGGGCATTCCAGTTTATGGTTACGTTTAAATTGTCCTTGTTCGGCTACATGACCACAGGTGAAACAATGTAATGAGACACGCTCGGTAATATCAATGTCTTTACATGAAGGGCACACTTCGATGTAATTCAAATGAGCACTAGCGCAGTCAGAACATACACGGATTCGATTGATCAACTCATCATATTCAAACGTATCACGCTTGGTTTCTGACAAAACAAAACGATATGTAGAACTTAACTCTGGATAATATAAGTCGACTAAAGGGTAAGAATATATCGATTTCAGAGTCAGGGAGTGATGAGGGACTAGTCGTCGATCTTGCTCCAACCCTAACCATCCAATTAAAGGGTCTAAAGCATCCGTCGATTCAGAAACACTGTTCAACGTTCTACTATGTTGGGTCAGTTCTTCCTCAATAGTATCTTGATTTAAAACTCCATCAGATAAACAAACTGATAATGCGCTAGTTTCAAATACATAAATCTTCCATGACCAAAACTTTCTGCAACGGTGAAGTTGACTTAATAAATCATCTTGTACACTGGCTTCCGTGTTTAGAAAAACTACACCACCTAACAACTCTGGCAGTTGCTCAATATCACTTACTTGTGCGATATCAAATCGATCTTCCGCATCAACGATTGGGGTCCCAAGACAGTAAATTTTTAATTTATCTCTCATTCATTAACTCCATACTTTTGACACTTCCACCGTCAAATAAACGTAACATTCTGAATATTAATGAATGCTATTGGATTGGTCGGCCTTATACAAATACTAGATATCGATGTAAAAACAGTCCAATTATTAACCAATAATATAAAATACTGACACCATTGCATTAACAACACGGAAACATATATATTAATGATAATTTTAAAATTATAGATATACAGCACTCCAAAAATTGGATAGCGATACTTTTTTCAGACTAATTACATCAACTTTCGGAGCAATGCCTCTCTCTAACTCATTCAATCTTATAAATTTCTCATATCACTTCTATACTGATTCCAATCTTAATTAATCGTGTTAAAGGCAAAGGATGAGCGTATTAACCGTATTCTTCTGTGGTACAGGCTCAAACTCAGAAGACAACAACCACAAAAACTATGTTTCTGGCGAATTGATTTCGACGCTAGCGAAGAATGCAACGGGCAGAGACATGATTGACTACATTCAAGTGGATGGCGTTGGCAGTGGGAATCAGAACGAATGGTTGAAGCAAGGTAAGGACGACACGTATTCTGGAGTTAAGGGAACATTGCTAGGCAAAGGCATCGACAGCAACATGCGTCATGTACTGAATATCTTGCGCGGAAGCCAACAAGATAAGAATAACTACATGAAGAGAGCAAAAGGACTGCTTAGTGAATCTCGCCCAGAAAAATCAGCTTGGCCTTTCGCAACCAACCAAAAATATCAGGATTGGTTGAAAGACTCACAAGCACTGGCAGCCGATCTAAAACAAGGTATCGCTGCTCGCCAACAGAACATAGCGATTGAACACCAAACCAAGCCCATTAGCCAAATTAACATCGTAGGTTGGAGCCGTGGTGGTGTGAGTTGCTTTGAATTGGCGAACCGAATGCTCAAAGATCCCAAGCTTAGCCATATTCCCGTCAACATCTTTGCGTGTGACCCCGTTCCTGGTGGGATGAACGCATTCAAGGATTACAAATTACTGGGCAAAAACGTCAAACAGATCGTATGTGTTTTTGCTGAAGACGAACGCTCATTGGCTTTCAAAGCGAGAATGCCACGCTTGTCCCCTTCCACTAAATATTACACAACCGACATGCCAGGCCGACACGGTACTTTGGTAGGGAATGCGAATAGTTCCGGCGGAAGCAAAGGCGCGGGATTACTTACCGGCCCAGAACTGGTGACAAGAGATTTCATGGAAAAGGTATTAACCGGTTGGGGCACGCAGCTTAAACCAAGTACGACATTGAACTTTTCTAGGCAGCGCATCATCGAGCTATACGAGCAAATGCGTAGTAATGAAGATCACTTCAATAAGATGCACGGCAAAGAACCGACTGTTATGGACAAGTAAAGATCGAATCGGTCAGCAGAGAGAGCGTCGCTACGGGATTCCAATGTATCGCTTTCAGTTCCCCGGAATCACTAACAATTACGGCGATGCCATTAATCGTCATCACTGTGATGTGTTAGCCACTAATGCTTTCGCTGCATACGGTACTTCGGCTGCGCTGCCAAACGCAGTCTGATAATCATGCTTTGTTAAACACATTTCAGGACGGGACAACCTAAGCAAAAAAAGAGCTCAACTATGTGAGCTCTTTTTTATTATCTATCTCTTTGTATCAATGGTGTTATCTCGAAATCAGACCTGATTAACCAAAGATGAAGCTGTATAGGAAGCCTGCACCCATCGCCATGCTTAGGATAACGAATAGGAATGCTGCAATCATTTGGTTCTTGAAGATTGATTTAAGCAGGATAACTTCCGTCAAACTTGCACCTGCACTACCAATGATCAATGCCATTACTGAACCCAACGCCATACCTTTCTGTACTAGAGCTGCACTTAATGGGATTACCGCTTCAGCACGAATGTACAGTGGAATACCAATCACGGCAGCTACTGGAATCGCATACCACATACCTTCACCAGCGTACTGTGCAATTAGGTCTGTAGGAATGAAGCCGTAGATGAATGAACCAATCGCGATACCCATCATTAGGTAAGGGAAAACTTGTTTGAAGTCTTTCCAAGTTGAGAACCAAATTCTCATCCAACGACTAGGTTCTTTCTTCTCTACGATTTCAGCTGTTGCGCTTCCATCCGCTGAACAGCATGAAACCGTTACTTGTGGCTCTTCTTTTTTAGAATCGCAGCAAGATGTCTCTTTCGCCATTACGGGTGCAGGTTCGCCACATGCACTTGTACCACATGAAGATTCTGCTTTAACCGGTGCTGCTTTCTTAGGAGCAGAATCACCACAGCTAGTGCCACAGCTTGAAGCTGAACCTGTTGATTCATACGCTTCAGGTTTTACGTAACGCTCAAAGCCAAGCTTCTCAAGTGCGTAACCAGCCACTACAGACACCGTCATTGCTACAAGGAAGTAGAACACAGCAACTTGCCAACCGAAGGTAATCACAAACAAACCAATGATCACTGGGTTCAATAGTGGGCTACCAAATAGGAACACCATCATTGGACCGAAACCCGCTCTTGCACGCAGCAATCCTTTTAAGAAAGGAATGGTCGAACATGAACAGAAAGGTGTAATTGCACCCAGTAGTGCTGCTACTACATAACCCTTACCATTACGTGAGCTCAGGATAGATTGAATCTTTTCTGGTGTAAGGAACTCTTGAAGAATCCCAACAATGTAGCTGATCGCTAAGAAAAAGATAATTAGCTCTACTGCTAAGAAAGCGAACATATCAAGTGCGTCTTTCAGCATTGTTAACATTTCATTGCTCATAATTAACTCCAAACTGGATTGAAGGTCGGGCTCTATGAGAAAAGTAACCAACCCTTAATTTCGAATATTCTCGAATTATAGAAATAAACAGCTCCAGAACAAGCATTATTTCGATAAAAATCGAAATGATTTTCGAAAACACAGTTTTTCAATAACTTACACAGACACCGTTTTTAAATTTGAATTCGACATACATTTCGACTAACATCGAAATTAAATCTTGAGGAGTTAATATGAACTTAGAAGTCGTTGCGAAAGCACTTAAAGAGTTGGGGCACCCTATTCGCCTAACCATTTATAAGAGTGTCGTTAAAGCTGGCTACCAAGGCATTGCAGTTGGCGGCCTACAAGAAGAGCTAGGCATTCCCGGTTCTACCTTGTCTCACCACATATCAAGCTTGGCGTCTGCGGGTTTAATCAGCCAAAGACGAGAAGGAAGAACGTTATTCTGCGTGGCGGAGTATGAATGTCTAGAAGGCGTGATTGATTTCTTACAAGACGAGTGTTGCGTAAATGAACAGTGCAACTAAGGCACCTTTGAATAGGGCATCTTTGGACTTAGAACAGGTTTGGGCTGAATATCAGCAAGCGTTAAAGTCATTCCTGTATTCCAAGGTCAACAACTCTGCGGATGTAGACGACTTGCTTCAAGATATCTTGATTAAGACCTATCAGAACTTAGATAAGGTACAAGATGCTAGCAGTGTTAAGGCTTGGCTGTTCCAGTTAGCCAACAACACCATTATCGACTTCTACCGTAAGCATGCACGCCAACAACGTGATAGCCAAATTGATGCTGAAGATCTGTGGTTTACCGATTTAGACCACGACTCTGAATTTAAGCAGAAACTTTCATTGTGTATTGAACCTTTTATTCAGGTACTGCCAGAACAAAGCTCATCGTTACTGCTTGCTGTCGACATCAAAGGCCAAAGCCAAAAAGAGATCGCAGAGGCGCAAAACGTCAGCTACTCAACGGTTAAGTCTCGCGTTCAGAAAAGTCGTTGGGATCTTAAGAACCTGTTTGAAGAGTGCTGTAACCTGTCACTTGATCAACAAGGCAATGTGATTGATTGCGAGCTTAAGCCGAACGCCAGCTGCGGCAAGTGTTAATCGTTACATCGAATCCGTTATTTCAATAGAACAAAGCCAGCAATTAATGCTGGCTTTGTTGTTTTCATAATCTGCAAATCACTCTTTACTTAAGCAAATCTAGAGCTTGAGCGAACCGAACTATGCTGCTTCCGCTTTTACCACAGGTTGATAGCGCCCCGGTTTATGATTCATTGCTAGAATCAAGTTGGTGACTATCGCACCAAGCACAGACAGAAGAACCAATGACACATCAACAATGAACAGAGAAAGCACAACAATCGTGCAGTCTAATGCCATCTGAACCTTACCTGCTCGAATTCCAAAACGTTCTTGTAAGAACAACGCCAGAATGTTGAAGCCACCTAAGCTCATCTTGTGACGGAAAATCACCAGCATGCCGGTACCAATCAAGCCACCACCAAGTAAAGCTGCATACAATGCATGAATTTCGGCAATTTGAATCACGTGATACAAGTGATCCACGGCGAACGAAACAATCGAAACCGCTATAAACGTATTGATTGTGAAGCGCCAGCCCATACGAGCAACCGACAAAATATAGAAAGGTAAGTTAAGTGCGAAGAATACTTGGCCAAAGCTCAAATCTGTTACTTTGGTAATGAAGATCGCTAGACCAGCCGTGCCCCCGGTGAGCAAACCGACTTGGTTGAAAAAGATAACGCCGAGTGAAACCAATGCGCTACCTAAGATCAGTGCCAGTAAGTTTTCGCGAAGATTATGATCTTTATCCATGTGAATGACTCTCCCTGAATCTTTTAACATCGCGTTTCAGTAGTCTTGAAACGATTTATGCCCAAATTTACGATGTTTGACAGATAAGTCGAGTGAACGAGCAATGTTGCTTAGTGATTAGTTTGTATATTAGTTTTTACAGCTTTGTGAAACTTTAAATTAAACAGCTAGTTATAAGCCTTAATTTAGACTTTCATTCTTAATTAGATACTTGTTTCTATTAACTAACGAGCTTCAAGTTTTCTTATTTATTGAGCGCGTTTTATACCAATTCCAATCAAGCGACAATCTATGCATAAAACGCATAGACTACATCACAAATGGTCATTTGATACATACCCGACTCATCACTATGATGCGCGACTTCTTACAACATTGAGCGCATGTCAACACCGTATGTTTTCACAATCTCTTTTTGCCCAACTTGCCAGAATGACGTTATTCCTCGTCATTAGTTTGGTTATTGTGCATCACAGTCAGCCATTGATTGATCTCTTGGCTCAGCATGCCGTAAGCAGTGGTTGCCACCAGCAGTCAGGGCATGATCATTCTGGGCACGAACATCACCATGAGATGACTGACCAACACATGTCAGCGCAAGACCACTCACATCACCACCATTAATTTAAGAGTATTAGAATGAGCATTTTCCGTTTTCCTTTACTGGTATGGCTAGGGATAGGCACACTTATTATCAGTCTAGGGATCAGACAATCATTCGGCATTTTCATGATGCCAATTTCAGAGCATTTCGGCACGGGTCGAGAGTTTTTCAGCTTCTCTATTGCTCTACAAAACTTATTGTTCGGTGTGTTCCAACCTTTTGTTGGTATGGCCGCTGACAAATGGGGAGCAAGACGCATCATTATTGCTGGCGCATGTGCTTACGGTTTGGGTTTACTTCTTACCTCAATTTCTACCGAATCGAGCATGCTTTACGTTTCGTTAGGCGCACTGGTTGGTCTTGGCTTGAGTGCGACAAGTTACGTGATCGTGCTTGGCGCAGTAGCGAAAGTTGTACCAGCAGAGCACGCGGCTAAGGCGTTTGGCTTAACCACGGCTGCAGGTTCATTTGGTATGTTCGCGGTAATTCCGGGCGCACAATACATGCTGAATGAATTTGACTGGCAGAGTGCGATGCAAGTGTTTGGCGTACTGTGTTGTTTGATGATCTCTTTTGCGCTGTTCATGCGAGCGCCTAAAGCAGCCTCAAACAAACAAGCGCAAGCTGAAGAGAACCAAACACTCAAAGAAGCGTTGTCTGAAGCGTTTGCTCACAAAGGTTACTGGTTGATTCACGCGGGCTTCTTCGTGTGCGGTTTCCACGTAATGTTTATCGCAACGCACTTACCGAGCTATTTAGCAGATAAAGACCTACCCGCGAGCAGCGCTGCGATGGCACTGGCTTACGTTGGCATCTTCAACATCTTTGGGTCTTACTTCTGGGGTGTAATGGGCGACAAGTTCAGCAAACGCCACGTTATGTCTGCACTGTACTTAGTGCGTACTGTGGTTATCGGTGCGTTTGTGACTCTGCCTGTGACTGAATCAACCGCGGCTATCTTCGGTGCGGCCATTGGATTCTGTTGGTTGGGTACAGTTCCGCTAACGTCTGGTTTAGTTCGTCAGATCTTCGGTGCCCGTTACCTATCAACGTTGTACGGCTTGGTGTTCTTTACTCACCAAGTGGGTAGCTTCTTAGGCGCTTGGGTTGGTGGTCGTATTTACGATTACTACGGTTCTTACGAGCCAATCTGGTGGTCAACGGTGGTGCTGGCATTTGCAGCAGCACTTATCCATTTACCAATCAATGACAAGCCCATTGAGCGACTGAAATTGGCAATGGCTTAACGTTTTATGCTGACTCCCCCACTAGCGTAAACAAGTCGTTCCAATAAAGCGAGTGAGTATTGAAAGGAAGCATCCTGAGATACTCACTCGCTTTTTTGTTGGTCGTTATAGTAGAAATTATAACTAGCGAAACTGGCATAAAGCTCACTGAATAATAAGACTATTATTTTAGTTTTCATTTATAGTATCCACCCGCTCCTTTAAAACTAATCCGCAGGCTTATGGAATACATAGATCAGACTGTCCTTATCGCAATGACACTCATTTTTGTCGGCTCGTTTGTGCAAACCGCAATCGGCTTTGGTTTGGCCATTGTTGCAGCCCCACTGCTGTTTTTGGTCTCTCCAGATTATGTGCCTGCGCCTATCTGTTTGATCGGTCTGTTTATCTCGTTATTCAACGCTTTTAAACATAGAGCAAATATCTCTATTGGCGGATTAAAAATCGCATTGCTGGGCCGTATTCCTGGGTCACTGGCAGGTGGTGCTTTGTTGGTGATGGTTTCAACGAGCGTGTTATCACTATGGTTGGGCTTATTGGTAGTATTTGCCGTGATTGTTAGCCTACTGCCCTTTAGACTCGAACCAACCCCAACTAAGATGGGTATTGCGGGGTTCTTCTCTGGGTTCTTTGGCACCAGTTCTGGTATTGGTGGTCCACCGATGGCACTGCTACTCCAACACCAAGATGCCAATCAGCTTCGTGGTAACCTTTCTGCGTTTTTCGTGTTTAGTTCGATCATTTCGTTGGTTGTACAGATCCCAATTGGCTTCTTCACGCTACACCACTTGATCATCACTATACCTTTGCTGCCTGCTGCTTGGTTGGGTTACAAAGTGGCGTTAATGACGACACAAAGCATCCCTAAAGAGAAGATACGCATTGGTTCATTACTGCTATGTTCTCTCAGTGGCTTTACGGCAATCTGGCAGGGTTTAGCTGGCTAGTTATTGGCGATAAAGACAAGAAGAAGAAAGACATCTTAGAAAACCAACACAAACACCCAGTAGATAAAAGGACGCTCTATGACTTACGACGAATTCAACGCATTCTGCGAGTCACTGCCTGCAACCAGTTATGTGATGCAGTGGAATAACTCGCACGTTTGGAAAGTGGGTGGCAAGGTGTTTGCGATTGGTGGTTGGGGACCGAAAGATGAGCCTGCGTTTATCTTCAAGGCATCTGATCAGAACTTCGATTTTCTGAAAGAGGAACCCGGTTATAAACCTGCTCCCTACTTTGCTTCGCGTGGTATGAAATGGATTCAGCTGTTTGAAAGCACGCCAGAAAGGGATGAGGAGCTGAGATACTACCTCACTGAGTCACACCGAATTGTGTCCTTAGGTCTAACCAAAAAGAAACAAGCAGAGCTAGGGCTCAATCAATAACGTTTATTACGTACTGCTAGTCTGAGCCCTTCTTTTACAGTGAGGAAGGCTCCCTAAGAAGTCTGTTTCAAAAATGCAGGTAAATAGCGTTCTATTTTTTGCTCTGAGATAAGCGGCACCAATAAATAGATCAAACCCGCAAAGGCAATAGATCCGGCTAAGTCTTCTGGTCGATGCATGCCAAGCCAAACACGGCTATAGGCGACACCACCAGCCCAAACCAGTAAACCGCCGACTAGATAAAAGCGTTTCGCCTCTAGGAGAAGACCACCAAAGAACGCCAAACACACACCGACAAAGATCATATGTCCAGATGGGAAAGAGTAGTCCGTTTCACCCAGCCAGTGACGCGTTCGCCACTCGCTCACCTTATCTTGTACAGACTCAATCGCAGCATTCTTTTCAACCAATGGTAATTCGTAAAACACTTCCGGCATATCAACCACTTCCTGCGTCACCAAATACTCAGAATAAGGACGAGGGCTCTCAGTGGAATGCTTTAAGAAGGTTTTCGCTGCAAAGCTAAGCACCAACAACAAGCCGAGCTGCAGACAAAGACTGACTAACTTAGCTTTGGAAAACTTCATCGTGAACAATACTAAAGACAAAATCGCTAGCGTTACCAAGAATCCTTGATTGCCCGCAGAGTAAGTCACAAACGTTATGAAGGCTCCATAGAAAGGCAAAACAGCACTTCCAAGGTCGAAGTCAGATCCAAAGATCAAAAAGGGTATGAGGGAATACAAACTTAGAACGAGCAGTAATAAGCCTTTGGATTTGTTAGAGAACAGAGAAGTCATGGCTAAGATCTTTTAGATAAAGTGGTCGGATGCTATCGCAGCTTAGCATCGTCAATATCAATTTTATGTCAAAACGGTCAGTCAGCCGTCATGGTGTAACAATATTCGATTAATGGACCTCTTGAGTATTGATTCGGTGAACAGCCACGCCAGCACCAATAATGTTCAACATCCATTTATGTTCATAGAGATAGCAAAAACCACTGAAACCAGACGAGACAAAGGCATCATCCCACTAAGTAGACTACCGGACGCGTTCTGCTGATAAAGTGAACACTTACCGGATTATAAGGCCAGAATCTTAAAAACTTTGCTGTCAGTCCTTTAAATCCACTATTGAAAGGATTACCATCTGGTCTGCTTTCAAAAGCAAAACAGATTATTAATTTTTATTCTCAGGGCGGGGCGAAATTCCCCACCGGCGGTATGTCCTTAGCAAAATCTAAAGATAAGCCCGCGAGCGCTCGATTCGTCGAGGTCAGCAGATCTGGTGAGATGCCAGAGCCGACGGTTATAGTCCGGATGAGAGAGAATGAAAACACACTCGTTTAAGTTGGAAAGGCGCGCCCATTTATTGGGTTCATGCTTCCAACTTAGACGGGTGCATTTCGTTTTGGATAAAACCATAATGAGCTAATACCAATCACAGTAAATAAATGATCAGAGATAGCGCAGGAAAAACGCTTGAGAACAAGGCAAAATTTTTCGATAAGTAGTTATTCTACAGTCAAAAATTCTAACGCCGTTATCAAGGGTTTTAACCAGCTAGAATGACCAGTTGTTTACTACGATTGGTACAAGTTACTTGTAATGAGTAGGCTTTGTTGTGCTCGGTTGAGATCCCTCATACAGCCCTGATTCTGGTGATATTTTAGGAGTTTAACCATGAATCAGTCTTCACTACTTGCCGAATTTGGCGAACCAATCACTCGCGTTGAAAACGCACTGCAAGCTCTACGCGAAGGTCGTGGCGTACTTCTACTTGACGATGAAGATCGTGAGAACGAAGGCGACATCATCTACTCAGTAGAACACCTGACGAATGCTCAAATGGCGCTTATGATCCGCGAATGCAGCGGCATTGTGTGCCTGTGTCTAACTGACGAGCAAGCGAACCAACTTGAACTTCCACCTATGGTTGTTGATAACAACAGCGCAAACCAAACTGCGTTTACCGTAACTATCGAAGCGAAAGTTGGCGTAACAACAGGTGTTTCTGCCGCTGACCGTGTAACAACGATCAAGACAGCTGCAAATCCAACAGCTAAGCCTACTGACCTTGCTCGCCCTGGCCACGTATTCCCATTGCGTGCTCGTAAAGGTGGTGTACTTACTCGTCGCGGCCACACAGAAGGCACAGTGGATCTTATGCAAATGGCTGGTCTTCAATCTGCCGGTGTACTGTGTGAAGTAACAAACCCAGATGGCACGATGGCAAAAGCGCCAGAGATCGTTGCTTTCGGTAAAATGCACAACATGCCAGTTCTGACCATTGAAGATATGGTTATGTACCGTACTGAGTTCGACCTTAAGCTTGCATAACGCTTAATCGTCAGTGTCCAGCGCTGGCGATAATTGGATCGCTAATAAATATTGAAAGGCCTAATTCTTTAATG
>NZ_JBFROH010000061.1:16510-26225 GCF_041471425.1 Vibrio sp. 10N.261.52.C2
CATTAAAGAATTAGGCCTTTTTAATTTCCGTATTTTGAGACGAGACAGCGGTGGATCGCCGACTTATGTCTAGTTATCGGAACCTACTCAGCCAAATCACTTAGAAAAGCGTAACCTCTCAAAAAATCCTGCAAAATATGAGAAACACTCACCCAAATGGTGAGATCATGCACCAATGTTGACCATTTACAATCATCACAAAAACGTAAGAAATTGAAATATAACAATTATATATTTTGGCACGGTGTCTGCACTACCACTAAGTAGGTATACAGATGTTAGGAGTAGAATATGTTTGTAGTTATTTCAGTGGGTTTATCCCTATTAGTACTTTCCGCCCTGTATCATTTCTCAAGGAAGAGAGAAACAGCGCTATCACACCGGTTCGAAACCTTAGTTTTGCTTCGAGAGCTATTGCTGTTATCACGTAAACATCGCGCTGCAACGCATTACGCTCTGGCGTATAAATTGTCTAGCGACTCGATTCGTAAAGTGAACGAGATTTACGACAACATACTTGAGGTCTCTGAATTGCTCCAATCCCATGTGTCGTTTGATAGTCGCCCTATGTATCGCATCTATCACCTTAAGCTCATTGCCATGCACAGCGACTGGCAAAACCGCAGCTTGGTGCGTAACCAATCGATTCATGGCAAAACAATTCGCCACAGCATGTTCTTGATGGATGAAGTGATGATCATCTGGCTGATCCAGTCTGAGCGAGAAGACATGAGTAGTGAATACCACATGAATTGGCAACAGATCTTAGACTGCATGGAGATCTTGACCAAGCTGAGAATGTGCATACCTGATATGGAGAAGCCTGAGGAGTATGCGAGATTCAAATTCTACGCATCTCAGACACACCGCAAACTCAACCAATTATCGATTATCTGCCCTATCAGCAGTGGGTCACCCATTTGTACACGTGCGATGCATGCACTTACCGAGATCGCATCAAGTACTGAAGCGACCCAGCCAGCAGATAGCATGTACGAGTTAACCAGTGATATCTCTACTGTGGTATCGCAAGTCTACGACCAAGTATTATCAGACATTACCAAAAGCTTGTATCAGCCTTTACCTAGCATCAACGATAAGGTGATAAATACCCGATTATCCGTACATCATTACATGTAAAGACTTCGTGAGAGGAGAGCGTGCTGGAACTCTGAATTATTGAGTTCACATCCGATATCACCTTTGATATCGGATTTTTGTATTTATGGGCTTATATATTTATTTGGTTCTATTTTAGGACGAGACAAGTTATGAGCGATGTAAGCTTAAACGTCTCCAGATTTGATATCGCTAGACCAAGCTTCTGCTGCAAAATCAATGAACTGACGAACAACAGGCAGCTGATAACTGCGAGACAAGTACACCGCCCAAAGCACACTACTCGGTGAAACAAAATCATCAAAAATTCGTTTCAGCTTCCCTTCAGCAATCAACGGATTCGCTAAATCACAAGGTAATCGAACAACCCCTTTGCCATGCTGTGCGGCGCGAGCTAACACCCCAACATCGTTGGCCTTAATAGTCCCCGACACCTCAACCGAATAATGTTGGTTATCCTTAACAAAATCCCACTTAGAGACACTCAAATGACGAAAACAATTGTGTTGTCTAAGCGCTTCAACCGTTTCAGGTTCACCGTGTTTGTCTAGGTAGTCTTGTGAGGCACACACCACCGAATCAATTTCCATTAGCTTTCGAGCAATCAAACTATCGTCAGGTTGATCGGTATAGCGCAGCGCAATATCGATTCTATCATCCACCAGCTGAGCAAAATGGTCAGAAGCAAATAGCTCTACCGTGATACTGGGATGAAGCTCTGTGAACTGTTCAACCACACTCAACAGCATATGTTGAGTCAAGCCAATTGGGGCTGCTATTCGAATGGTTCCGGAAAGAGCATCGGTTTGATTAAGTGCAGTGACTTCTAGCTCCGCCGTTTCATGGAGTATTTTTTCGCAACGTTGTAGCGCAATCTCCCCTGCTGTCGTCAAACTTACCTTACGAGTCGTTCTGTGCAGAAGCCTTTGTTTTAACCACCCTTCGATCTCTTGAACATGCCGTGAAACCTGTAAACGGCTCATGTCCAAATGCTCTGCTGCTTGAGTAAAACTGGCGCAATTTGCGACTTCAACAAAGCTACGCATCGCCGTCAACCTGTCCATCACACTCTCCCTTACCGACTTAACCAAGCCTATTAGATAACTGTACAGATACAATCTACATCATTTCACGATATTTATCGCAATCTAGTGAGCTATTAGACTGCAATGGCTGTCGAGAAACAGACTCAATAAATTAGATAATTGGAGAGACATTATGAAAATTGCAGTATTAGGCGCATCAGGTTGGATTGGTAGTCACATCGCTCAAGAAGCTCAATCTCGCGGACACGAAGTTGTTGCTGTTGTAAGAGATGCAAGCCGCGTAGAAATCAGCGATGTTGAAGTTCGTTCATTTGATTTACAAGATGAAGCGGTAAGTCTAGCGACCGCTTTCTCCGGCGTTGATGCGGTAATTGCTTCGATTGGTGGACGCGCTCTAGGCAATCACGACATCGTAAAAAACACAGCTGCTAAGTTGCTTGATACATTGCCAAGCATTGGCATCGAACGTCTACTTTGGGTTGGTGGTGCTGGCTCATTGGAAGTCGCGCCAAACGTTCCGTTAGTTACCGTTCCTGACTTCCCTGCGGACTACAAAAACGAAGCGCTAGCACAAGGAGAAGCCCTTGAAGTGTTCAAACAATCTAATGACAAGGTTAACTGGACATTCGTTAGCCCTGCTGCGGAAATCTTCCCGGGCGATAAGCTATCAACCTACCGCACAGGTGGTGATCAACTGCTCACTGACGAAGATGGCAACAGCAAAATATCCGTCAGCGACTACGCTATCGCGATGATTGATGAACTCGAAACTGGCAAGTTCCCACGCCAACGCATTGGTGTCGCTTACTAGTCAGCTCATATATAAAAACTAAAAAAGCCGCTTGTTCAAAACAATGCGGCTTTCTCATCTTTATATGGAGCATTCCTTTAACCCAATGGCAAGTGACCCGTTTTCACTAGGATAACCGTCTCTTCTTCCACATAAGGGAAATGCTCGCTCATATGCGGGCTACACATCCATGTGTGTTTTGGATACTCACCATGTTCATCTTTAAAAGTGCCTGACAACACAAAGATCTCTTCACCACCAAAGTGACGGTGCGGCTGAAAACGTTCGCCAACAGGCCACTTCACTAAAGCGACATGCTCGTGCTCGAATTCATGCAGTGGCATCACTTGTAAACCACCAATACCCGGAAGCCACTCTGTTTCTAGAGTATTAATGCGAACTTGAGTTAAGTCTCTCGCATCAAACTGGTTAAGCTTCACCAAGATCGTGCAGCCATTTTTGCTTGATGGAGAATGCGCACTGCCCGGGGGATTACGGATATAAGTACCGGCAGGGAAATCTCCAGTTTCATCAGAGAAAACACCGTCTAACACGAAGATTTCTTCGCCTTGCGGATGTGGGTGCTCAGAAAACGAAGATTCCGGTTCGTACTTCACAACACTGGTCGTGTGACCTGATTCTTTCTCTTCTCTTTCAAGTGGCTTACGCCAAACCCCTTTAGCAGGGCTCGCGATCCAATCTAATGTCTCGGTTTCTATAACCAGTCTCTTTGAAAAGTCCATGTTGAACATAATGGCGACCTTACTCTTGTTATCGTTTTAATTATTATTGTTGTCTTTCTCGTTTCTATTCTACGCGAATACTCATCAAGGAGGCCATCTCGCTGCTATTTGCCTACGCGACAGCCTCCTAAAAAGAAGCCTAATTAATTGCGGCCAGCAATCACACCGCCATCAACATCCCAGATTGCACCCGTTACCCAATCAGCACTGTCTGACAATAAGAAAGAGATGCTATTAGCTATATCTTTCGGCAAACCGACTCGACCAATAGGGTGGAACGCGTTGAAGCCTTCTAACGCTTGATCCACTTCTTCCGGTTTGATGAAAGATTCGTAAATCGGCGTTTTAACCACAGCCGGGGAAACCGCATTCACACGAATGTTATGCTCAGCCAGTTCCATTGCCATGTGTTGTGTTAATGCGTGCAGGCCAGCTTTAGCCATTGAATAGGCAGAAGATGGCGTCGCTTTGATTGCTTGCTTACCCCACATAGAACCAACGTTAACCACGCTGCCACCGCCATTCTTGATCATCAATTTGCTTATCGCTTGAGTAATGAAGAAGGTTGCTTTATTAAGCTGCATGTATTGCTCGTAATCAGATTCTTGGTGCTCAATAAACGCTTTAGGGTTGAAGTAACCTGCAGCATTAACAAGGTAACCAATACCTTCTTCGAGCGACTCTAAATGCGCAATAAGGCGAGACACACTCGCATCATCATAAAGGTTAGCTTGCCAACCAGAAGCGTGGCCTAGTGATTGAAGTTCTGACACCGCTTTATCTAACTTAGTTGGGTTATTACCGACAACCAGCACATGGATGTTTTGAGCGACTAACTGCTTCGCTGTTTCAAAGCCCATACCACTTGTGCCACCGATTACTACTGCAATACCATTTTTAGTGAAGTTCATTTTGTTATCTCCTAAGTCATGTGAACGTGGTAATCTTAGGCTTTGAACTAACACTATGAATAGTAAGTACAAATCGGTTAGGTAGGTACTTATTGGTACATCTTTATGAAAAATCAGGAAAACTTTTTTTCAAGAAAATCGGCACCAGAGCGTTCCGCTCGCATGGTCGAAACCATCTACGGCTGTAAATGGTCGCTAACGGTTTACCAATTACTGGCAAATGGCATTAATCGCCCTGGTGAAATGGTGCGCTCGGTCGAAGGGTTATCGACCAAGGTATTGAATGAATGTTTGAAGCGAAATGTGGAGTTTGGGATTTTAGATAAGCAGATGTTCAACGAACTGCCACCAAGAGTTGAATACCAAGTGACGCCGTTCGGCGAGAAGTTCTTGTTGATTCTAGACCAGCTGGAAAACCTACAAAACGAAATCGACGAGATGTAAGCCCAAGCCAGTCCAACTATTGCTAAAAGAAAGAGGAAGGTAGGCAGCACGCACTATTTAGCTGACTGGCATTTGCTCAAAACGGCCTTTCACAAAATCAATAAAGGTTCTAATCCGGCTTGGTTGGTAGCGGTCTCGATGGTAGATCGCTGAAAAGTCCACTTTGGGCACCACCCACTCATCAAAGACCTGCTCCAGTTGCCCGTCATTGAGTTCTTGTAAGCAATAGATGGTTGGAACACGAATAATTCCGTTGCCCGACTTCGCGCCCTGCACCAACACTCGGCCATTTTTACATTGCAGTCTGCCCGTCACATGCACATCGACCGTTTTCTTAGTATCGTCTAGCGCTTGAAAACTCCACTTACGCACCGATCCCGTTAAGCAGTCATGGTGGATCAGATCTTTAGGATGACTTGGCTTTCCTTTACGAGCGAAATACTCAGGGCTCGCGAGTGTTCCCATCTCGATGTCTAATAGTTTTCTTGCGATAAAGCCCGCGTCTTCTAAGCTTCCCATGCGAAAAGCAATATCAAACGCGTCTTCAATCAAGTCGACTCGGTTACTACTGAAATCAAGACTGATGCTGATGTCTGGGTAAAGCTGCATAAACTCATTCACCAGATCCGCGATGATCACCTCACCAAGATAACCGCCAACACAGTTTACTTTTATATCGCCGCGCACCTCTTCGACATCGTCCACCGCAGCAATCAAGGCTTGGTCTATATTATCTAAGGCTTGTTCACATCTCGCGTATAGATCTTGCCCTGCGTGCGTCAGCCTTAAAGTTCGAGTGGTGCGGATAAACAGGGTCACTCCCATCTGCTTTTCTAGACTACTCACTTGGCGTGATACGTGGGAACGAGACACATCTAACTCCTCCGCCGCTTTGGTGAAATTACCTAAACGAGCGATCAGCACGAAGGAGCGAATATCAGACAGATTAATTTGATTGAGCATAGTCGCCAGCTTACTTGTGAAATTAAAAGAGATGAAGCTATAAAGTGAACACTTTTATTGTTGCACTACAGCAACAGTGTTTCAAGTAAAGCGCTATATATCAACAATGCTATTTTCCTTAATATACCTCCATCGCAACGAAACAAGGCAACAAGCACTTGATTCGAATGCACTTAAACAGCACGTCGTAGCCAACCGACGCAATAAAAGTACAGAGGAAATAAAATGAAAAAACTAATCGTAATTACAGGTGCAAGCTCTGGTATTGGTGAAGCAATCGCTCGTCGTCTAAGCGATGAAGGTCACCCTCTTCTACTTTTAGCTCGTCGTGTTGACCGCCTTGAAGCTCTGAACCTACCAAACTCTCTATCAGTAAAAGTAGACGTAACAGACAAAGCGTCTTTTGATGCAGCAATCGCACAAGGTGAAGAGAAATTTGGCCCTGTAGACGCGCTTATCAACAACGCTGGTGCAATGCTTCTTGGTCAAATCGATACTCAAGACGCACAAGAGTGGAAGACAATGTTCGATGTGAACGTAATTGGTCTGCTAAACGGCATGCAATCTGTACTTGCTCCGATGATGGAACGTAACACAGGTACTATCATCAACATCAGCTCTATCGCGGGTAAGAAAACATTCCCAAGCCACGCTGCTTACTGTGGTACTAAGTTCGCGGTACACGCTATTTCTGAGAACGTTCGTGAAGAAGTGGCGGCTTCAAACGTTCGTGTTACCACTATCGCACCGGGTGCTGTAGAAACTGAGCTTCTGTCTCACACTACATCTCAAGAGATCAAAGACGGTTACGATTCTTGGAAAGAAGACATGGGCGGCGTATTGGCAGCTGACGATATTGCTCGCGCAGTATCATTCGCTTACCAACAACCGCAAAACGTATGTATCCGTGAGATTGCTCTAGCACCAACTAAGCAACAGCCATAGAAGCTAATCATCACGCACACCTTTGTGATGCATAAATAAAAAGCGCCACTACTTATTCAGTCGTGGCGCTTTTGTTTTTGTTGAGTCTAGCTACAAGCAGTAACCGTGATTAAAACTCAACGCGGTAAACTGATGTGCTGCCGCTCACTTCATTGCCGACCGCGATAAAGTGGTTACCAGAGCGAGTGAAATACTTGATTGATTCTGGACCTAAGTCACCCGCTTTCGAGTTGTAAGTATCGTTGTCGCAATCACCGTCTTCATCAACCTTGGTGCACACTGGCTGAGTAAAGTCGCGGTTGTTCAAGTAGCTGATGAAACTTGCGCTCTTGGGCTGCGTTACATCGTAAACCATGATGCCACCTTGGCGCTCAAGTCCAATAAAGGCATACTGCTTTCCGTTGATCTCAGCCACTTCGATAGCTTCAGGTTCTACGCCTTTATCATCACTACGATCGTCACCGCTTTGGTTGTTATCATTGGTGCTGTTGAAGTTTGCAGGATCTTGCTCCAGAACGATTCGAGCGAAATCATCACCGCTATCAAACACTAACTCGCCTGACTCATCCCAGATAGAGAAAGAGCGGCTACCGAATGCTTGAACCTTTTGGTCGGCGGCAAGTGTCCCTTGTGGCTTAATCACCTTTAGGCGAGCCAGTTGCTTGTTATCTTTCAACGCTCCAGCCAATGGGTGGTTAGCGTCAACATCTAGCTTCTTGCCACGTACTTCATCAACATAAGCGATACAAAAGTCTTTCTCTGTGGTGTAGTTTTCGGTGCCTTTATAGTCATCGCCATCCCACTCAAAGCCTTTATCGTCACACTCTTTTTGCGTTGTCTTGATGCCATACTCGCGGCCGTCACCTTCGTTCGCCGTCACGATGTAGGTATTGCCATCGACACTGTAGCTAGTGATGCTGTCTGGCATGTAAAGTCCTTCTAACATCGCGTAGTTTTGTAGGTTGCCGATATTTTTGTCTTTATTCGACGCATCCAATTGCGCGCTATCCCAAGGTTTGCCGCCTAAACCAAGAATCGCATCCACCTCTGCCGTTGCGACATCAATCGCTGCTAGTGCGTTGTTCTCTTGCAGGGCAACGTAGAGTTTTCCGTTATCCGCAAATGTTAGGTATTCCGGTTCAAGGTCTTGAGCAACGGTTGCATTAGGCGCCGAGATTCGAACCTTGTCGGTTAGCTCTGCATACCGTGGCTGACCTTGGTTAAATGCCTTAAAATCAATCTGAGTGACTGTCGCTTGCAAAGGACCATTGGTTAAATCCACCAGCGTTACTGAACCTTCAGGATCAATGCTGTAATCCGCATTCGGCTCACCTTCGTTGGCTGATGCGATGTAACGGCCATCCTTAGAAAAGCTCACCATGTCCGGTAATGCACCAGCCGTATAAGTAGTGATCAGCTCTAGCGTGTCTGAGCGATACAGAGCAATGATGCCATTTTGTTGCTTGTCGGCGTTTTCAATCGCGACAGCAACTAAACCCTGATGAGTAGATACACTGTTCGCAGCACCGATATTAATACCAGAAGCCGCAGCGGCTGATTGAAGGTCGATAGAGCCCTCAGAAGTTGGTGCGCTGTCAGCGTCCATCGATAGCACATCAACTTTTTGTGCTTGAGCGTTAACCACATAAAGCTTGTCGGTACATGAATCGTAGCTGACGATTTCGGCTGCAGAAGTATCAAACGGGGCGTCAGCAATAGCACGACCAACCAAACTAATTCCAGAAAGAGTGGCATCTGTCATGTTCGGTTGTTGAATGGATTGGCATTGGAGGCTAAAAGTATCAAGTGACGTTTGAGATGATGTTGCAGTCGTTGATGGTGTTACCAACGTTGAAGTTGACTGAGAACACCCAACCAGAGCAGAACTTACCGCGATAGGCAGTAATAGAGCCAGCTTATTAAATTTACGATTCATATATCCTCCATAATTAGAATCGAGATCATAGGAGCCGAATATGACAGTTGGCTTTCTGTTTTATTAACAATCTATTACGAATGAGGAATATTTTTCATTAATAAAGTTAGCTAGCGAATAAACAAAAAAAACGCCCAAGCTGGCTGATGCTTGAGCGCCTTTAGTAAACTGAATAGGTGGGTTAGAAGTTGTAACCACCACCGATCATGAATACCCATGGGTCGATATCAACGTCAGTTTTGAATGTATCTGTCGCAGTCTTGTATGTTGCTGTTGTTCCTATATCTGCGTACCAAACTGAAGCATTCAGGAACCAGTCTTCATTGATCATGTAGTCAATACCAATGTTTGCCGCCAAGCCCCAAGAGTCATCTAAAGACACATCCGTTAGGCCAGCGTCGTTCTTACCCGTACTAGTCAGAGACTCATCAAAGAATACCGTATAGTTGATACCTGCCCCTACATAAGGTCGGAAATCACTATTCGCTTCACCGAAGTAGTACTGAACCATAAACGTTGGTGGGAGGTGTTTAGTTTCAGCGACTTCACCAACACCGTTTACAGAGATACTGTGAGAAAATGGCGTTGCTGCTAGAACTTCCAAACTGATGTTATCAGTAAACATATAGCCAAACGTTAAGCCTAATTGTGTATTTGAGTCTACTGAGAATTCTAAAGATGAGTTACCTAGAACGTCACCGCTGCTATCGTTAGGAGATACAATCGCTGCACCTGCACGGATGATGAAATCACCTTCTTTATGAGCAAGAACATTGGTTGACATAAGAGCCGCAATAACTGAACTGACCCCCAATAGT
>NZ_JBFROH010000062.1:0-37657 GCF_041471425.1 Vibrio sp. 10N.261.52.C2
TTAATTACGCAACAAAGCCCCACTCATGCCAAGATATATTCAGACCAAATCGTATTGGATAACCTCGGTGAAGATATCTGCCGTTCCGATTATCGTCCGCTCAGTAATACAGAAGCTCAAGAACACAAAACCGCCCTACTATCTCGCATGAATGTGTGGGACATTGCTGGCCTTAAAAATGACTGGGTGATCATGGGGTCTGGCTACCACGGGCTCATCAAACAAGGACAACCAAGTGACAATACTTGGTGCTACCCCAATACCCCAGACGCAGGCCTGCCTTACTACGAAGCGCAAGCTATCGAAACGAACAATAACCTTGATATTCAACGCGCCTTAGTCAGCGACAACACGAACTTTATCAGGCCACTGAGTTACTTGGCCCATAACCTCGGTTACGCTTGGGTTGGAGGCGATAGCGCGCGTTACGTCGGCCAAGACATGGCAATAAAACCGCTTAACAATGGTTGGGAGATTAAAGGCAATAACGATGGAAGCTGTGCCGGTGATCGCTGTGATGAGAAGACAAGCATCACTGTTGATAACTTCGCTTACACGCTCGATAACACATCGTTTTTACACGGTTCTATGACAGAGACCGACCAAGAACTGATTGAAACCGTCTCGGCTTATGCAATCAATGACGACGATCAGTCTAAACAAATCGTCGTTGACCTTCATTTTGAGCAATCCACACAATGGAGTAAAACCCAACGCTTCGACCTTGCTGATTCAGTCGTCATTGATGAAACCTTTCATTGGCCACAAGTTGGAAAGACAGAAGTAAGAGTAGCGCTAGAAGATGGCCAACGTTTCTCCGATACCAACAGTGGTGCTCGTTTTGAACCAACAGAACTGGAAGCCATCATCACCGTGCCTGCTCACTCAGTACTTCCTTTTCAAGTAGAGTTCTTACGCTCTACCATCACTTACCCATACCGTATCAAAACCAGCATGAGTTACGACGTGAACTTCACAGGTTTCCTTCGTTATAGCGGCAATGCGCTAAGCTCACACCCAACAAACCGCCCGACGGTCTCTCACACCTTTACCATGGGAACCACCAGCGAAGATCAAGCCAATATCCGCTACCAATGGGATCACCGTTATATTCCTGGAGAGATGAAATGGTGGGATTGGAGCTGGGCAATCAACACCAATGGTTTAAGTAGCATGCAGTACGCCGCAGGTGCCAGTGTCCGTCCTTTCTACACCTATGTTTCAGGCCAGTTTAGTGCGGAGTCACAATATTCTGGAATGATCGATATTGGTACCGAGCACTCTATTGATTCATTTAACGCCATGACACCTTCAGGCGATTACAAACCCTACTACGCTGGTGACATCAAGGTTCTGACTGACTTCGACCCTGCAGCCCTAGCGCAACTGGGTTATAACAGCGCTCAGCTAACGCTTACCCCAATGCAGCCATAAGCCCATAGAAAGTTTCAGCTGTTATTCCAAGCCCATTGCGTCTGCTCTGGGCTTGATTCGTCTTACATTCTCTCAGTCATACATCTGTATTAGCCGCTAAGTATTCACTTTCTGAATCGTTTTTCATTGACTTAAAAATGAAATCATAACGACACACTAATTTGCGTAACTTAGGGTGCAAATTGGCAATCAGATTACAGTGCCTATCAGGAGGATGTATGAAACCAAATCGATCTACGGTACTCACTGGACATGTAAAACACTGCCCATGCTGCTCTACCGAACTGGTCATCAAAGACCACATTCACGTTTGCCCGCGCAATGAAATTGGCGACTGTTACTTCGATGGCTATGACCAACACGAACAGCGCGCTAATACCGATTTTATCGATCATGCAAGTGCCAACGATAGCCTTGTTTACGGCATGTCAGAACACTAAGCGTTATTCAAGATTTGTTGAAGTCATTTCGCGCCAAAAAAAATGCAGCGCCAATCGAGTGATTGTTCGCTGCATTCTTAGATCCTGTAAACTTAGCTAACCATTAAAATGGAGCTAGGTAAAACGGATTACCACATTAGATCATCTGGGATCACGAAGTCTTTGTACGGGTCATCTTCGTCTACTTCGTCTGTGCTACCTGCCTGCGTATCAACGATAGATTCTTCGTCGCGCATAGCAATCTTGTTCGCTACTGCTGTTGGAATAACAACATAGCTCTCGCCTTGACGAGCAATACTTAGAATGCCTTTACTTAGTTGCTTTTGAGTCAGCTCTTCTACGTAAAGATATTTAACTAGCGTACCGTCGGTGAAGTTGTATTTGATCTCACCGTTCTTCTGTTCGATCTTGTTCATCTCAATCAGTTGCTTCACTTGAGCTTTAATTTCTTTGCTCAACTGTTGTTCTTTCAACTGTTGGTTTAGCTCTTTGTCTTTCGCTTGCTGCGCCAGTTTAGTTTCTTCAGCTGCCGCTTTTGCTTCACGAGACTGAACGCGAGACTTTTTAGAGCCTTTCTTCGCCTTCTTTAATTTTTTCTCATTTACCAAGCCAGCTTTAAGCATCTGCTCTTGGAGTGTTAACTTTGCCATGACTTTCCCAGTTCAGGATTAAAAACGGCACTATCATACCTGTTTTTGAGGTTTCTGTTTACTGAACAAGAGTAAATTACAGAACAATCGCAAAATTTATGCTGATAGCTCTAAGCTGTGTCCATATTCCCTTCTTGTTGCTCACAACCTCCACTTTACCGCGACACACAGTTTTCACTTAAGCACGCCAATATTGGCTGTTCCACCGACTCGAAAGCATTAACTGACCCTATCATTCGCGCGCGTACCACTTATCATTCCGATAAGACAATATGTTAATTTTCAATGGTTGATCAATTTTATAAAACCTTGTCATATATCTCATATTTGAATAAATGCCATAGAGTTATAACTCCAATGTCATAACTCTTGACTACGTTATTCTAAACATCAATCAATAAGGATAATGTAAACGATGAAAACTCAATGGACTTGGTTAGCTGCACTTGTGGCATCCACATCAATCGCTTCGACCTCTGCGATCGCAGACACCGACGTGTATCTCACCAATAACACCAATCAAGTGATGACCATTCAAGCCAACCACACTGGTACCGACCTGCTTCAACTCGGTGATGAGTGGCAACAGCATGTTGAACAGATTGGTCCTTGGGAGACGAAGAAGCTGATAAGTTTCAACCGCTGGACTGGTGTGAAATCTGGGAAGACCTATGAGTTTGACACTGTGGTATCAAACGCTGTGGGCGAAAGTGTCACGCTCAACCAAACCATGAAGGGACATTGGTATAACTCGACACTGCAACATGGTTTGAGTGCCGCAGACGTCAACCTAACATTGCATGACGATCGTAATATTCATCGCAGCACAACCGATGCGTTCGGGGTCAATGCAGAGCTAGCCCTCAAAGCCGATTCTACAGCGCGCTATGATGATATTTATTACACCATCACCCCACCAAAAGTGGATGAGCAACCAGAGCCGGATGCCAATACACTCAAGGTCATGACTTACAACATCTGGGCGCTGCCTGCCATCGCTTCACATATTGGTGACCGCTATGACCTACTCCCTCAATATGTAAAGGGCTATGACGTGTTGGCGCTTCAAGAGGTGTTTGCCAACGGCAGAGATGAGTTCTTGCGTGAGCTTGCGAAAGAGTATCCTTATCAAACTAAAATGCTCGATAAAGATGGGATTAACATATACGACGGTGGTGTGATCATTGTCAGCCGCTATCCTATCGTTAATGAAGCGCAGTATGTTTTCCCTGATTGTACGGGCACAGATTGCTTTGCTGATAAAGGTGTTAACTACGCGGAAGTGATCAAGAATGGTCAGGCTTACCATGTTTTCGGTACCCACACGGCATCATTCGATACGGACACCGCTCGTGATTACCGACAACGTCAATTCAAGCAGATGCGTGCACTGGCGCAGTCTCTGAATATCCCGGCATCAGAAACTGTGGTTTACAGCGGTGACTTCAACGTGAACAAGCTCAAGTTCCCAGACGACTACCAACAGATGTTCGCTAACCTGCAGGCTGATGAACCAACCTACTCAGGTTACACCGCTTCTACCTTTGACCCACGCATCAACAACTTTGCGGGTGAACCTATGTCGGGTGGTGAAAACGTTGAGTATCTCGATTATGTGGTAGTGAGCTCGGAATATGCCGCCAAAGCTCATAACGACAATCGTGTGGATGTCCCAAGATCAACAAGCAGTGAGTTATGGAAGCACTACAACCTTTCAGACCACTTCCCTGTTAGCGCCGTCATTAAGTAACTCGGTGAACGCATAATGCATCGAGTTATATTAACCCTAATGCTCGTCTTAACGGCGAGTATTATTGGCTATTCGTGGTCATCAAAAACGAACGAAACAGCGCTATCTTCTGCTCAACACACAGAACCTAAGCCGCGTGTTTCTACGACAACTAATGACGATAATTCCACGCCTACTGCAACCGCTAGTTCGGAAAACTCCGCATCGCACAGCAATCAAGCCCAAGCTGGAGCACTGGACGGTAAAATTCTTGCTGAAAACTTGAGTGAGCTTGAAGGCAAGGCTTTGTTCGATGAACTCGATGGGTTCTGGAAGCTTTGCCAACAACGCGATGACTGCGCAGAGCAACTCGCACGATTGAAATCAGAATTGCCGGGCATATGGTTTGAGTTACTGAGCGACTATCCGCAGCTATCGGCTGACTGGCAATTAACACAAAGCACTATCCCACTTGAATCCATAGAGACTCTTGAAGATCGTGTTGCCTTATTCAAGCAATCTGCACAACAAGTATGGGGAGAGTTGGCCCACCAGCTATTCGCTGACCAGTTTGCTCATCTGGATTTTACGCTTGACGCTAACACCCTTGAAAAGAACGAAGCGAGCCAGTTTTTGGCCAACTATCAAGATTTGCTTAGTGAATGGCAAAACAATACGGGCACGTTAAACGCCGAAACACAGCTTCAAAAATATGAACTGGCAGTATCTTTGATACCCAGCAGCTATAGCCCTGCTGAAGTAGCATCAGTCAAAGCCGACCTTCAAGATGCCTACTTAGATGAAGCGCAGGCCAGCAACATTGCCGCGCGAGAACAACAAGTCGCACAACAGCAACAAACCGTGATGAGTTATCACGAGCAACTGGATCAGCTCAAAGCAACCTTAGACTCTCAGCGCTCATCAAGTTATGCCACTTGGACTCAACAAGATTGGGACAGTTATTATCAACAGCAATTCACCGATTTCAGGGAGCAGTTCTTTAGCAAGTAACGCCTTAACTTAAACCATCACGAAACTGAGCGGGCGTTTTATTGAGCCAACCTTTAAACGCCCTTCTGAAATTTGCAGGGTCGCTATAACCGAGCCTTTCACCGATGTCATCAATGCTCATGGTTGTGCCGAGTAATAGCTCTTTGGCCAGCTCCACTCGAACTTCGGTAAGCAATATTTGGTAACTGGATTCATGGGTCACTAGCTCTCGCCTGAGTGTACGAGAGCTACAACCAAACTCATCCGCGAGTTGTTCAATATTCGGGAAACTACCTGCGGTTTGATAAAAGATCGTTTTGATCTGATTAGTCAGCAGATGCTCAGAGTCCAACGTTTCGACTATCGACTGGCAAGACGCAAGATAGCGCTTCAGTGTCGCGGCATCATGAGTCAATAAGGTCTGTGATAAAACCGAGGCATCAAAACGCAATTCACAATGGCTCTGCTCAAAAACTACAGGGCACTGGAAACGGTCGTCATAGAGCTTAGCGTAATTGGGACGAGCATAAGGCAAAGCCAAAGTGTGAATATCCAGCTCATGACCAGTCAGTTCTTTGAACAAAGAGACGATGGAACTTAAGAAATACTCACTGCAGAAAGGGAGCAGATCGCCCACTTCCAAGGTGTTCTCAATCTGAATCACTGCATGCTCGGAATCTAGAAACAATTTAACCGAGAAAATAGGACCGTTCAGGCGCAGATATTTAAAGCCCGACTTGATGGCCTCCCCGACATTTTGACTGGTAGATAGCGCATAACCCAACACACCAAAGTGGCTCAAGCTAGCGTGTTCCCCCAGCCAAAGCCCTAAGCCATCGTGAGGAAAGCTCTGATTCGCCACGCTAAATAACGCTAGTTTATCAGCGTAAGTCAGCTTTCCATTCGGGTCTCGCCAATCTATGTTCGGCAAACCCACATCATTGAGTAGCCTTTCAATATCGATACCTCGTTGCTCTAGCGTATTCAACAGCAGCGCGATATCTAATGTACCCAACTGATGCCGATGTCCGGTCGGCTTATACTCCGCGATAATCTCCAATCGTCTCTCCTTATATCGAGCCCATTCCCATAAACATGACTACTCAGCTTCAACAACACTACTGACAAAATCGTGATTGGTAACGCGCTCTTGTCCGAATATGACCTCCCAATTCTACGCTACTCATCGCACAATGGCTTTAGTTGTTAAATTAATGTGAACCATCGCAATGATAAAAACCAACCCAGCCCCACACAGTTTGATTAATTCTAATGGTCAGCCGATCATTGGGCATTTCGATGGGATCCTTAAACACCTAAACATCGAGAACTTTGACTACCGAAACTCGATGGATTCAAAAGCAAACCCTTGGCAGAAGCACTTCCACTATAAGCAATTCCAGTTTGTCAGCATCGTCACCGACACACACATTATCGGCGTCGCTATCGCGGATATTCGCTACTTAGGCTCGGCATTTTGTTATCTGTACGACATAGAAAACAACCATCTGCAAGAGTCATCTTGGTTGAGGCCATTAGGGTTTGATAAGCATGTAACGCCTTCACCATTTGAAGGAAAGACAAGCATTGCAGATCAAAGCATTGCTTTCTATATCGAGGGCGGACAATGGCGAGTTCGCTTGAATACGAAATTCATCAAGGCCGATATTTCTTTAGAGCCTGAAACCGACAGCTTGCCCATGGCGATGTGCAGCCCAACGGGTTATTCAGGTTGGACTTACACCCAAAAGCACAATGCTTTGCGCATCAGCGGTGAAATCCAAATCAAGGGAGAATCACTCGTTCTCGAACAAGCTCGTGCCGGTTATGACTTTTCAGCGGGTTACATGAGACGTGAAACCAGTTGGCGCTGGGCAAGCATCAACACGCAATCCAATGGGACAGATATTGGCTTGAACCTCGCAGCAGGCGTCAATGAAACCGGAGGCTGCGAGAACGTTTTATGGATCAATGGAACTCGGCACTTACTTAACCCGGTACAGTTTGCGTTTAGTCGCCAAGACACCAATTTACCTTGGCAGATAACATCACAAGATGGACGTATAAACCTGACCTTTACGCCCTTAAATAATCGCAGCGAAAAGCTCAATTTATGGCTGTTAAAAAGTAACTTTCGTCAGTTCATTGGTCACTTTTCTGGCTCGATTGAAGACAACAATGGAGTGACACATCAACTCGATGGTGTTCTTGGCCTAACAGAAGATCACTTTGCTCGCTGGTAGCGAAATTTTGCTAACTGAATTTCAGGCGAGCAAGTCTAAGTAAACTTGATACTAAGAACGCGTATGGCGTCTCAACAAGGATAAAACATGAATATCGACGCATTAATCAATTACCCAGAATGGCTACTGCTGGTATTAGCGCCCTTGTTCGTGGTGTGCATGTTGGCTGAGTATTTTATCGGTCAGAAGCAAGGTCGACTGCCTGATAACTCCAGCTATAAGCTTTCAGAAGTGATGTGTAATTTCACGCTGGCGGGAATGCATCAACTCTCCGATTTGCTCACCGGGTTATTGGTCGTGCAGCTGTATCTCTGGATGTTTGGTTGGCGCTTAATGGACATTGAAATGGGCGTGCTGAGTTTTGTTGTATTGATGGTGTTGCAAGACTTTTGCTATTACTGGTTCCACAGAGCAAGCCATCGTGTTCGCTGGATGTGGGCAGCACACGTCGCGCACCACAGCTCAGAACAGATGAACTTCAGTACGGCTTTCCGTCAAAGCTTAATGTACCCACTTGCTGGGATGTGGCTATTCTGGGTACCGTTGGTCATCATAGGTTTTGACCCTAAATGGGTCATCTTTGTGGTGCTTCTGAATCTAGGTTTGCAGTTCTTTGTCCATACACAATGGATACGAAGCTTGGGACCACTTGAATACATCTTTAACACCCCTTCGCATCATCGAGTACATCACGGCAAAAACCCGCAATACATCGATAAGAACTACGCCGGTGTTTTGATCATTTGGGATAAGTTGTTTGGTACGTTCGAACCTGAAGTTGAAACCGTGCGTTACGGCGTCACCAAACCCGTAAACAGTTTTAATCCGATAGTGGTCACCTTTCAAGAATGGAAGGCCATATTCAAAGATCTGAAGAACCGAGAGTTGACCATGAAACAGAAAGTCCAGTTGATACTCTCGCCTCCATCGGATTAAACGGACGATAGACAGATTGTATTAACTAAGAAACCGCCTCAATTGGTTTCAAAACCTTCCCCACTGACTCGATTGAATAGTAAAGCACCGTTTTCCGGCAATTTATTTGTGATCTGGGTTGCACGCGTACCGCATACTATCAGATACTGAACAAAACTAACCTTCAGCCACAGTAAACGTTCCGCGCTTGCTGTTCAGGAAATTCAATGAGTTCAGATAATCAGCCAACCTACTTCTTTTTCGATTACGAAACATGGGGCGTTAGCCCAGCAAAAGACCGTCCGAGTCAGTTTGCGGGTGTTCGTACCGACCAAGATTTCAATGTTATTGGAGAGCCTCTGGTTATCTATTGCCAACCTCCCGCTGATTACCTCCCTGCGCCTGAAGCTGCACTGATCACCCGTATCACACCACAAAAAGCGGCTTCACAAGGTCTCCCTGAGCCAGAGTTTATCGCTAAGATCCATGCTGAGTTAGCGAAACCTAACACCACAAGCCTTGGCTACAACAGTATTCGATTTGATGATGAAGTAACGCGTTACACCTGTTACCGAAACTTCATCGACCCATATGCGTGGAGCTGGCAGAATGGCAACTCTCGTTGGGATCTGTTAGATGTAATGCGCGCTGTTCACGCACTGCGTCCTGAAGGCATTGTTTGGCCAGAGAACGAAGAAGGTTACCCAAGCTTCAAACTGGAACACCTATCTGTGGCAAACGGCATTGAACACGAGAACGCGCACGATGCGATGGCCGATGTTATTGCGACCATCGAGTTAGCGAAGAAGCTGAAAGCTGCGCAACCTAAGATGTTCGATTACCTTTACAACATGCGTCATAAGCGTAAGCTGAATGATCTGGTTGATATCGTAAACATGACACCATTGATGCACGTTTCGGGCATGTTTGGCCGTGACTGCAACTACACAAGTTGGATTGTGCCTATGGCTTGGCACCCAACCAATCAAAATGCCGTTATCGTGGTTGATTTAGCCAAAGATCCAAGCCCACTGTTAGAACTGGACGCTGATGAACTCAGAGACAGACTCTACACCAAACGCAGTGAACTGGGTGAAGACGAGCTACCCGTACCCATCAAATTGGTTCAACTGAACAAGTGCCCTATTCTTGCTCCAGCCAAAACGCTGACGGCTGAAAATGCCGAAACCATCGGTATTGATCGCCAACAATGCTTGAAGAACTTGGCACTGCTGCGCGAACACCCAGAGATCCGCGAAAAACTGATCGGCCTGTACTCACAAGAGCGAGAGTACGAAAAGAGTGATGATGTTTATACACACCTTTATGACGGTTTCTTCTCACCTGCTGATAAAACAGCGATGAACATCATTCGCGAAACTGACCCAAATAACTTGGCAGCTTTAGATATCACCTTCGGTGATGAACGTATTAAACCGTTACTGTTCCGTTACCGTGCGCGTAACTTCCCATGGACGCTCGACGAAGCTGAGCAATTGAAATGGGCGAACCATTGTCGTGAGTTTTATGAAAGCCGTTTAGAAGAGTACATGCTAAACCTTGAAAACCTCGCGCATGAACATGAATGCGACGAGAAGAAAATGGCTATCTTGAAGGCGGTTTATCAATACGTAGAAAAGTTAGCTAGCTAATTCCATTATCAAGAGACGTAACACTTTGAAAGAAAGATTGATCCAACTGGTTTACTGCTTAATCTCCTTCACCTTAATCATAGGTGCACTTACAGCAGGTAACGCGTTACAGCACTTTTTGGATACCTCAATCCCTGGCAGTATTTTTGGCATGTTGATTCTGTTTGCCGCCATGGTGATTGGTATTGTTCCTTCGCACTGGGTACAACCCGGCGCAAGCTTGATTATCCGCCTAATGATCTTACTGTTTGTTCCGATCAGTGTTGGGTTGATGGATCACTTCGACATGCTCATCGCGAACGCATTGCCAATTATGGCGAGCGCCGTTGGTGGCACATTATTGGTGTTAGTATCCTTATCATGGTTCTTAGACCGCTTGCTTTCGAGAGGTAACTGATCATGTGGATTCTACTCACCATCGTGGTATTCCTATTTGCTCGCTGGGTAAGTCAAAAAGTAAACTCGCCGCTGTGTAACCCCCTGCTTATCAGCATTGGTATCATCATTCCGATTCTCACGTTCTTTAGAGTACCGTTTGAGACTTACTATGCTGACAACACTTGGATTACCTACATGCTGCAGCCTGCGGTTGTTGCACTTGCTTACCCACTTTATGAGCAGCTACCTCAAATCAGAGCCAACTGGCGCATCATTACCTTTGCGTGCACGCTAGGCAGTGTGATGTCGATGACAACATCGGCAGTGATCGCAGTAGCATTTAAAGCGGACTTAACTTTGATTGCGAGCTTGTTAGGCAAATCAGTCACCACGCCAATTGCAATGGAAGTATCGAGCCATTTAGGTGGTGAAGCAGCGATTGCGGCAATACTGGTATTGATTGTGGGTCTATTTGGGGCAATTTTTGCTTACCCAATCTACAACCTCATTGGTATTAAGAGCCCGATCGCCCGTGGTTTAACCATGGGTACCGTGTCTCACGCTTTAGGTACGGCAACTTGTGCTGAAAAGAATCAGGAAGACGCAGCATTCAGTTCTTTGGCGCTTGTGCTCTGTGGCGTCATTACCTCGATTATCGCGCCGAGTATATTTTCGCTTGTGGTTTGGTTCTACTCTTAACCACTTTGATTACAGTTTATACGCGCTCTAATAGATGAGTTGGTAAATAGCTAAACTCACTGGTTCGCGACTTTTAGGCGTTACAGATATCAATAAGCCCAAGCATAACCTGATTATTTCAGTGATAGCTTGGGCTTTTTTCTCGCAATTACTCGGCAATAGCAGTCAAATCGCGCCCTGTTTAGGCCAATAAGTGGGATATCAATGGTAGTTTTTACTCTTGCAATCGATTTCATCTGTGACCTCACTCTAATTATGCAAACCAATGTAACAACAACAACGCAGTAGTGATCAAAGTCACAGAAAATTCCTGAGCATTGCATAGAATTAAAGCCTAAGGTCAATTAAGGATTTAACATGAACAGTCGTATTACCCTGGCGCTGGAAAGTGCTCCAACAGCAATCAAAGCACTTTTGAGTGACATCGTATTAGCAGACAACTTTGACGCGACATTGTCTCCAGAACAATTTGCTAGCCTACTGCAAGCAAGTGGTTTAGCGGATGACGAGCTACGTATTGCGCTACTTCCTTTTGCCGCAGCCTATTCTTACGCTCCGTTATCTGACTTTTATGTTGGTGCAATCGTGCGTGGTTTATCTGGCACTCTGTATTTTGGTGCAAACCTTGAAATTGCTGGTGCTCAACTTGGCCAAACAGTACACGCTGAGCAATCTGCAATCAGCCACGCTTGGATGAAAGGCGAGCAAGGTATCTCTGATATCACCATCAACTTCAGTCCTTGTGGTCACTGTCGTCAATTCATGAACGAACTGACAACAGCAAAAGAACTTAAAGTTCAGCTTCCACAACGTGATGAAATGTCTCTGCAAGAGTACCTGCCAGACTCGTTCGGCCCTGCTGATTTAGGTGTGACAACTGGCCTAATGACAAAGCTTGATCATAAATACACGACCGAAGAAACAACGCCTATTGTTGTAGAAGCGCTAGCAGCACTAAACCGCAGCCATGCTCCTTACACCAAAAACCTAAGTGGTGTTTCACTACAACTGACGTCAGGTGAAATTTTTACGGGAGCTTACGCTGAAAATGCAGCGTTCAACCCGAGCCTACCACCTCTGCAAGTCGCGTTAATTCAACTTAAACTGGCTGGCTTCGATTTCGAACAAATTGAAAGTGCTGCTTTGGTTGAAATCGCAGAAGGTAGCATCAGTCACCTAGCGGATACGCAATCTACATTAGAAGCGATTAATCCCGACATTCCAGTGACTTACTTAGCAATCTAAGTACATCTGATTAACAAAAATTTAAATAAGCAGCCCTATTTAACAGGGCTGCTTTTTTTATGCCTGTAATTAAAGCAACAACTTGCGCAAACGTTTGCTTTTGTCATTGAAATAAGTATGATCACCCCGTTTTCAATCAATCGTTCAAAAGATCGGAAGGAATTTCTATGTTTGGTACTGCTACTCGTGAAAATGCTACTCGTGTACTTCTATTAGGTTCAGGTGAACTCGGCAAAGAAGTTGCTATCGAGTGCCAACGTTTAGGTTTGGAAGTTATTGCTTGTGACCGTTATGCAGACGCACCAGCGATGCAAGTTGCGCATCGTAGCCATGTATTAGACATGTTAGACGGCGATGCACTTCAAGCGATCATTGAACTAGAAAAGCCAGATTATGTGGTTCCTGAAATTGAAGCTATTGCCACCAGCAAGTTGGTAGAGCTAGAAGCGCAAGGCTTAAATGTCGTTCCAACTGCGAATGCGACCAAGCTAACGATGAACCGCGAAGGTATCCGTCGTCTAGCCGCAGAAGAACTCAAACTGAGCACTTCACCTTACCGCTTCGCAGACACCTTTGAAGATTTCTCAGCCGCTGTTGAATTCGTGGGCATGCCTTGCGTTGTTAAGCCAGTAATGAGCTCTTCAGGTAAAGGCCAAAGCGTTATCAAAACAGAGGAAGACATTCAGAAGTCTTGGGACTACGCACAAGAAGGCGGTCGTACTGGCGCGGGTCGTGTAATCGTTGAAGGCTTCATCGACTTCGATTACGAAATTACGCTACTTACCGTTCGCGCAGTCGACGGTGTTCACTTCTGTGCGCCTATCGGTCACCGCCAAGAAGACGGTGATTACCGCGAATCATGGCAGCCACAAGTGATGTCAGACAACGCACTTAAAGCCGCGCAATACACGGCTGAACAAGTGGTTAATGCACTAGGTGGCCACGGTATCTTTGGTGTCGAGCTGTTTGTTAAAGGCGATCACGTTATCTTCAACGAAGTATCCCCTCGCCCACACGATACAGGCCTAGTAACATTGATGTCTCAAGACTCATCGGAATTCGCACTGCACGTACGCGCGTTTACCGGTATGCCGATCAAATCTATCACGCAATACGGCCCTTGTGCATCAGCGGTTATCCTTGGCCAAGGCACTTCAACGAATATCCGCTTTGAAGGTCTTACAGAGGCGCTAGACGCACCACAAACACAAGTTCGCCTGTTTGGTAAGCCTGATATCGATGGTCGCCGTCGTTTAGGTGTGGCGCTTACTCGTCGTAACAGCACAGAAACAGCGATTGAAGATGCCATTGAGAGCGCGTCAAAAGTAAAAGTGATTTACTAACCTGCTATTCAATTCTGAACAATCACGAGTTCAAATCTGAACCATAAAAAGACGGGCTATCGAGCCCGTCTTTTTGTTGGTGTTATCTGTTCGCTTAACTAAGCAGACTGAACTTAAGCGTCTGACTCAATCAAATACACTTCTTCACAGAAGCGAGACAAGCCTTTCTTAGCAATCTTCGGATGTTCATCGTTCGCTATATCTTGATTCAACAATGTAATTTTGTATCCTGCAAACAATTGAGCAATCTCTAACTTAGGTACGCTAAACGGAGGCCCAGCCATTTCGTTTTGGTCGTAATCCAGTGTTACCAAAAGAATCTTACCACCCGGTTTCAGTAGTTGTTTCAAACGCTCGACATACTGCACTCGCATCTCTTCAGGCAATGCGACTAAAGACGCGCGATCATAAATGGTATCGACAGGTTGGATTGGCGCTGAAAAGTAATCGCCCGTGTAGATGTTCAGTTCATCGAATTGGTAGAGCTCGTGCTGACCACTGATTTGAGTCACCGTCGGGGTATAAAGGTGCTCTGCAAAAAATGCGCGAACCGCAATCTGGCTTAACTCGACACCTTGAACATCTTCATGCTTTGAAGCTAGCCAAATCAGATCTTCACTTTTGCCACAAAGTGGAACAAACACACTCTTCTCGTAGCTAGGCTCAGTCTTTTCCCAAAATTTAATCAGAAGTGGGTTTACATCTTCGAGGTGGAAACCAATTTGGTTGGCTGCCCATTTATTGTGCCAAAATTCAGGATTATTCATCTTTCGTTCATGTTAAACAGTCATAATGCAAGGGTACAGTATAGAGAGGTAAGAGCAACCTTAGCTTGGTTTAAAGTACTAAATTGATTTCGATAAAATCAGAAACTGGCTAAGTTCAAAGTTCTGATAATTGCGGAACTAACGGTTGGGTTATTTGGCTATATCTTCACATTTTAAAGCAATATTAAACGTTAGAATTGGTTTCTGTCTTAGCTAGCCTCATTTAATATGTAGTGAAATTAGTTAAGCTGTTTTTACTCTTGTGCGTTACTGGTTACCCCTTTTGACTACCCGTTTTTTGTAACCTTGTATTTTGGAGTTTGAATGAGTGTATTTCTCCGTACGACGGCCCTAATGCTTTTGGTATTGAGCCGAGCGCCTGCATTCGCAGCAGCACCTGTTTCAACAAGTTCAACAGATCAAACGCGCACTCCTGCGCAAAACCAAGTATCTTCAAACGTATTCCGTCATAGTTTGAGCGGCCTTTACGGCATCAAAGCCTTCGACTCACGCCCGACTCAGCCTTACACCGACTTCGATATTTTGTACAGCAAAGCGCATCAAGGCCAAGCTGAACTAGAAACTATCTGTAAAAGTACTGCCCTACTCACCAATTCTGAAGCGCTATTTGCTGGCGTTAAATCTCAAGCTCGCGCAGAAGAAAAAATCGCCCTTGAGCTTGATGGTGATGTGACAAAAATTACCGACTTAGCCCGTGCAACTATCATCGCGAACGATGTAGAGAGCTTGGTTGAAGTTTACGAAGCGCTAAGCCGTGAAGCAGACGTTGTTAAGCTGAAAAATAAGTTTAAATCGCCGGCTGACTCTGGTTACCGTGACCTTAACTTGTTGGTTCGTTTGCCTAAAACCAACATCATTGCAGAGGTTCAACTTCACTTAAAAGCGATTGCTGATGTGAAAAGTGGTCCTGAGCACGAGCTGTACGAAATTATCCAAGGTATTGAGCGTCACGCAATTGCAGAACATCGCCCAATCAACGATATCGAAGCGGCACAAATCAATAGCCTACGACGCCAATCTTTAGAGCTTTACCAACAAGCATGGCAACCGTACATTACAACGCACATTAAAGCGGCTTAACACATAGATAGGCTATTCCAATAAACATCACAAGGGCTGCACTCGCAGCCCTTTTTAGTACTTGTTGAGTAGCCTCTCCACTTCCTATCCCAAATAATCAGATCGTTTAAATTTAGATCTCAGTCTCTTTTCTCCGTCGAACATTTCTGTTTCTATAGCGAATAAGCTTCTGACAAGAAAAGGAATTACGTCAATGCAGAATAACAAATCCATGCTTTCCATCGCGCTACTTGCTGCGTTTTCTGTACACGCTAGTGCTGACGAATGCGGAAAGATCACCATTGCAGACATGAACTGGAACTCGGCGAGCCTATTGCTCATGTCGACCAATTCATTTTGAATAACGGCTACGGCTGTGAAGCGGACTTAATCCCCGGTGATAGCGTCCCTACGGGCACGTCAATGATTGAAAAAGGTCAACCTGATGTTGCGCCAGAGCTTTGGACTAATGGCATCAAAGAAGCGTTGGATAAGGGTGTTGCGGATAAGCGTCTACGTTACGCGGGCAAGTCTTTGGTCAACGGCGGTGAAGAAGGTTTCTGGGTACCAAACTACCTTGTTGAACAGTACCCAGAGCTTACAACCATTGAAGGTGTGATTAAAAACGCAAAGCTGTTTGAACACCCAGAAGATGATGAGAAGTTTGCGTTTTATAGCTGCCCTGCGGGTTGGACTTGTCAGATTACCTCCGGTCACCTGTTCGATGCGCTTAAGTTAGAAGATCACAATTTTGAAATGGTTGATCCCGGCTCAGGCGCCGCTTTAGCAGGTACGATAGCGAAAGCTTACGAACGCAAAAAAGCATGGTTTGGATATTACTGGTCGCCTACGCCTGTGCTAGGTAAGTATGAAATGGTGAAGGTTGATTTCGGAAGTGGTACTGACATTGAGGAATTCCGTAACTGTACGACACAACCTGATTGTGAATCTCCTAAAGTGACCATGTATCCACCAGCACCGGTTCACACAATCACCACAGAAGCCTTTGCTAATAACGAACCTCTTGCCTACCAATACTTTGAAAAGCGTGGTTTTACCAATAAACAAATGAGTGAGTTGCTGGCCTGGATGGAAGACAACCAAGCCGACGCCGAAGAAGCCATGTATTACTTTCTAGAAAGCTCACCACAGGTATGGAAGCCTTGGGTGTCTGAAGACATCGCAAGTAAGGTTCAACAAGCCCTTTAGAGTGAAGATTCAAAGTCAGAGGCCTAGCCTCTGTTTTCGCATCTAAAGCAAGTTCTTACCGGACAGTAAATAGATGGAGTTTGAGAAAGGTTACTAAAAATTAAAGAAATGCGTTTAGCTTAAACTCTATGCAGATACAAAAAGACCACGCTAGGCATGGTCTATTGCTTGGCTACTTCTCGATTTTAATATTTTCGACACGGGCCTTTAGTTTTTGTCCCGGTCTAAAAGTAACAACACGTCGAGCAGAAATTGGAATGTCTTCACCAGTTTTCGGGTTACGACCAGGTCGCTCGTTTTTCTCGCGAAGATCAAAATTACCAAAACCAGACAGTTTTACCTGTTCGCCATTTTCGAGCGCTTTACGAACTTCTTCGAAAAACACTTCCACCGTTTCCTTGGCATCCCGCTTGCTGTATCCGAGTGTCTCAAACAGGTTCTCAGCCAAATCGGCCTTCGTGAGTGCCATAAAACTTTCCTCAAAGCTATGTTAAACATTGCTACCATCGCCAGTAGCGCCAAAGCATTTACCCTATTCAATCAATGAGATAAGGTCATTTACTAGGAAAGTGTATGCCAAGCTTCTGATTTTCGCCAACTTTTTTATCTTAACTATTTAATTATTCTTTCAAATCAGAAAGATAACTCGCTTCAAATTTCACATATATAGCTAAAAACCATCTACTCAACAGTAACGAAATGGCGTTATATTCCATACAAACAACCATTAATAGAATTTAAAACTTTAGCGAACTAAATAATAATTTTTGAGACTTTTCTCCGATACCCAATAAAATCAGCCACTTGATTTGATATGGGACTCAACAGAGGTTACTAAATAAGCGTTATTAAATATAAGATTTGTATCATTTCAGAATTTAATTCGAATTCACTTATAAAAGCCTATGTTCTTTTGAGGTTTTCGGTTACAACTTAACAGAGGATGGCTTGACGGAATCAGAACTCGATGAGTGTATCGAAATCAGAATAGAAATGATCGGTCTAGAAATAGACGATGATCTTGAGAGCCAGTTACTTGCGTGTATGGTTAGTTGATTGCTTAGTAAGTTGGTTATTTAAATAACTTCACTTCTTCGACATAGAATAAGACCTCACAAGTGCGAGGTCTTATTTGTCATTCAAAGCTGCTCATGCAATATCAGCTTTCTTCAATCACTTTTGCTTGGCAAGTGTTTGTGTCGCTTTGGTATTCGTTACATTCGCAGGTTTCACAATCAAACCAATTCCGACAAGAAACAGTATTGATGCAACAACCTGAGCCACAGACAGCACCTCATCATACATAAAGTAACCGCTAATCAATGCGAAGATAGGCACTAACAAGGTTAACGGTGCGGTCGTACTTAAAGGGTATTGGATTAGCAGCTTATTCCATACCCAATAACCAAATAGCGTGGTTGGGTAAGCCTGAAACAGCACCGCAATCGTCGTGTTCCAATCCCATTGTGCGATGCCCTGCCAGATAATTTGGTCACCGTGTAACATCACGGCAAATAACACTAATGGTACTGGAGCAAACAGCATCCCCCAGACATTGAACGCAAAAGCTTGAGTGGTTTTCGATGCCTTAACAATCACGCCCATCAAGGTCCAACTGCACGCCGCAATCATAATCAAGATCACGCCATTAACGGTGACATTACCCGTAGCTGCAGATACCAATACCGCCAACGCACACATGGCTAGCATCGCACCCATTAATTTACGAACGGAAGCACTCTCCTTGAACACCCACACGCCAACCGCCATGCCGATTAATACGTTGGTTGAAAGCAAGACCGATGAAAGCCCAGACGACAAACCCGCGGTGATCGACCATGAAGCCATACCCCAAATTCCCACACCGAACACAAAGCCATAACTGACTAAGTAGCGCCAAGCGACATTAGGTCTCGCTACAAAAAATATCACTGGAATCACCGCTAGCGAGAAACGCGCGGCGGTTGCCAACAACGGATGAACATTAGTCACACCCATTTTGATCATCGAGAAGTTGAATCCCCAAATCGCCATGACGAATACCGCTAACAACAAATCATTTCTTTTCATACTGACCCCTCCTTTGTTTTAAATGAGTATCCCTTGAACAATAAAACCAGTACAGATACAATTTTTACATTAAAAACCAGTACAGTTAACAACGGTCGTGACAATGAGTATCTACAGAAAGCTAGCCAATCAGTTTATCGATGAGATAGAAACCGGCAAAAGACCGGAAGGCGGACGCATGCCTTCGCTGCGTCAATTGGCCAAGCAACAAGCCATCAGCATGTCGACCGTGGTCAGCTGTTACCAAGAACTGGAATCACAAGGCTGGATACATTCTCGACCGCAAGCGGGGTATTTTGTCTCGCCTCACAAGCCGTCTCACTCAACGCCTGAGTGGGTACAGTTTGAGAGTAAGATATCGAGTGTTAAGCAAACGTCATCGACTCACAACTCAATCAATGGGCCTTTAGGGGTTTCGAGCACCACTAATGATGAGCAGTCGATCGTTGAATTGGAACGAAGTTTTCGTCGCGCTATTAAACGGATGGGAAGTAGGCTCAACCATTACCCAGATACACAAGGTGAGCCGATGTTGCGACAGGCATTATCCACTCACTTCGCCAAGCTCGATGTGCACTTTTCACCTGAAGAGATGGTGATTACGGCTGGCTGCATGTCGGCGATAAAAGCTGCACTTGAATCGTGTACCAAAGAAGGCGACACCATTGCGATTAGCTCTCCTTGTTTCAACGGAATTCTGGAGTTACTCGGAAAGATGTCACGCCAGATCATAGAAATCCCATCGCTCGATGATGGTGTCGACTTGCAACAACTGGAAGCGCATTTGAAGAACAAGCGAGTCGATGCCGCGATCTTTTGTACTTCTCATATGAACCCTCAGGGGATCAATATGTCGGCTGGTCAAAAACAAAGGCTTGCCGAATTAGCGAATCAATATCGAGTGCCGATCATTGAAGATGATGTGTATCTTGAACTGTCCTACTCCTCACACACACCACTTCCCGCGAAATACTATGACAAAGGCGGCTATGTCTTATGGTGTGGATCAGTATCGAAAAGCTTGTCACCGAGTTACCGTTTGGGATGGTGTTTGCCGGGGAGGTTTATCAACGAGTACAAGGCTCAGTTCTCAGTTGCGAGCTACGGCGTTGCCCTGCCTACTCAACTTGCCGTTGCTGACTTTATTGAATCTGGTCAATACGCTAAGCACGTCAGGAGAAGATGCTCTCAGATCTTGTCTTTGCGCCAGAAATACCTAAGTTATTTGTCTCAGCACCTTCCTCAAGATGTGAAGATAAGTAACCCACAAGGTGGCATGGTGCTTTGGCTGCAAATCCCAAGCTTGAACCAGTCAGCCTTTGCTCAGGGCATTACCGAGAAGAACATTGATATTAGGCTTGGACACCTGTTCAGCACTCTCGACCTTTACAGTAATTGCTTACGCATCAATATTGGGTATTCGTTAGAGGGTGAAACTAAGCAGCAATTGGATGCCTTAATCGAGCTTATCCACATTCACAGCTAACAGCCCGTAGCCTTTCAAAATCAGCTTTTTTAAAGCCTTTCGAACACCGAATTTTAATAGCCTTTTGTCATAAAAAAGAAGGCTATTATTCCTATCTTGATTCGGTTAAAGCCCCGAATCGTAAGGAAACCCACTCGCCTCAAAACCCTTAAATGCTGAGTTTGCAAGCACCCACAAATTTATGCAACTTGGCTAATGACACATCACTTTTTATCGTCAATATACAGCCGTCAGCGCTGGCGTTTTCCTGTATTTGAAGAGAACTATTATGAGTGATAAAACAAAAAACAAACCACTACCTTCCTTTATCGAAGAACGCTTGAACTTCTATATTCAAGACCTGATTACCCAGAACCAAAGCCAAAAGCATTTGGTATTGGGTAAACGCCCCCAGCGCAGTGCCGTTGTGATGCAGAGCAATGATTACCTAGCGCTGTCACACAACAAACAGATCCAACAAGCCCATCAAGCGGCGATCTGTGAGCACGATGACAACGTGGTGATGTCTGCCATTTTCTTACAAGATGATCAGTCTAAACCTGCGTTCGAAACTGAGCTTGCGAACTATGTTGGAATGGAGAGCTGTTTGCTTTCTCAATCGGGCTGGGCGGCCAATATTGGGCTATTGCAAACCATCTGCCCACCGGGCACACCTGTGTATATTGATTTCCTTGCACACATGTCGCTATGGGAAGGGATTCGGGCTGCCGGCGCAGTTGCTCACCCGTTTATGCATAACAATATGAATCACCTACGCAAACAGTTAGAACGCCACGGCTCAGGCGTCATTGTTGTCGACTCTGTTTACAGCACAATCGGAACCATTGCCCCACTACGCGACATCTACGAAATGGCGCAAGAGTTTGATTGTGCGGTCGTCGTTGATGAATCCCATTCACTGGGTACACATGGAGAGAATGGTGCAGGCTTAGTGCAAGCATTGGGGCTCACCAACCAAGTCGACTTCATCACCGTTAGCTTGGCAAAAACCTTTGCTTACCGCGCTGGGGCAATCCTTGGCCCTAAACAACTGTCTAAAACCTTGCCGTTTGTGGCGTACCCTGCGATTTTTAGCTCAACAGTGTTACCACAAGAAGTGGTTCGTTTAGAGAAAACGTTGGAGGTGATCAAAGGTGCGGAAGACAAACGAGAAGCCTTATTCAATCGGGCTAAGTCGCTGACTACGGGGCTAAAGCGAATTGGCTTTAATATCCGCAGTGAGTCTCAAATTGTAGCGCTAGAGTGCGGCAATGAAAGAAACACGGAGCGTGTGCGAGACTTCTTAGAAGAACGTGATGTGTTCGGTGCGGTATTCTGCCGCCCTGCGACTGGCAAAAACAAAAACATCATCCGATTTTCGGTCAATGCCGACATGACACCAAGAGATATTGACCATGTGCTCACCGTTTGTCATGAAGCGTACAATCATCCGGAATTAGAATTCGTGTGATTGTAACGGTAATTCACACAACAGGATTCTTTGAAAGATAAGACCCCCTTCCGATAATCAATATAAACGGCAGGACTGAATGGACGCTATCATGTCGCGATACAAAAAGAGCCCAGCGAATTGCTGAGCTCTTTTCTTGTGTTCATCTATTCATCTATTCATCTATTCATCTATTCATCTATTCATCTAGCTCAGCTGGATAACCGGACGGTACAACAAATCAAATCCAGTGAGCAATTTTGTCGAACAATCGATTTTTGTCTGCCGGTTTCACGATAAAATCTGACATGCCTGATGATTCCATTTTTTCCAATGTCACAGGAGAACTGTCACCTGTGTGAGCAATAATTGGCACCGAAGAGTACGCTTTATTGGCACTTCGAATTCGGCGTGAAGCTTCCACTCCATCCATGATGGGCATTTCGATATCCATCAGAATCAAGTCGATCTCGTCGCTATCCAACGCGTCTAATGCTTGTTGGCCATCTTCTTTCTGCACAACATCAAAGCCCTGCTTTTCCAATAACATCGCGGTAAATCGGCGCAGAGATTCGTTATCATCGACCACCATGATCGTGCGCTTATTGGTAGCTTCTAACGGTTTTACAGAAACTGATGGCATCACATAGTTGGAGTCGAAAAGTAAGCGTTCAATGGTCGCCTTGGTATTCAGTAGCCAAACTTGTGTTTCCACCCAAATAGGTTCAAAAGCAACGTTTCGGACACGTTTAATTGGGTGATGTTCATACAAATAGATGATTCGAGCTTCAGTGAATGAAAGTAAAGATTCAATCCTATCGAGGCAACTTGCTCTTAAATCCAAGCTCTCCATGTCAACGAATATCAAGTCGAATTCGAACTGGTATTCCTTATTTTTAAGCGCAGATGCTACATCCAACACCGTGAGCTCAAACCCCATAAAACGGGCTACCTCAGTCATTTTATTGGTGAGAACTTTCTGGTCACTCACCATTAGCACAGTCTTAAGTTTAGTCAGTTCATTCTTGATTTCTTTCACCGAATGGGAAGACAAAGATGGAAAAGTCATCGTGAACTGTGTCCATTGATCCACTTCAGACTGACATTTAATTTCACCACCAAACGAGCGCATTACCTTCTGACAAAATGGCAAACCTAAGCCGTAATTACCCGATTGGCCAGTAGTATAAAAGTCCTGAAAAATGCGTCGAATCACATCATTTGAGATGCCTGAGCCGTTATCGGTAACCATTATTTGATTGGCCACTTCATCACTACACATGGTGACATGAATATGAAAATCTTCAGGGCTGCGATGGTGGAATGCGTTCTTGAACAAGTTATACATCACGTACTTCAACAAAGTGTCGCTACCCAAGAAATCAAAGTTACTCTGTACGTCTAAAGAGATTGCTGATTTATCGGCTGAACGCTTGTAGTTAAAGCTGTCTATCGCACCCTCAATCACCGCTTGTGCTGAATGCTTCTTGAAGGTAGATCGAGATACTCGGTTTTCATCAATTGAAGTCAGCAACAGGTCAATCGTTTCGTTACCGGAATGAATGATCTCCATCGCTTCATCGCCCACTTCACGCAACTGAATCACTTCTTCATTGCTTAACGCATATTGCCCTTTTTGATCGCCACTTTTAGGGTTCGGCAATATGGACTGCATGACATCAATAGAGGTAAGTAATCCGCTTAGAGGGTTTCGCATCTCATGGGCAATACCCGCACCAAAAGACTTCGCCAATGACACCTTGTTTTCATGTTCCACCTGATTGCGGAAGTAGAACAAGTTGCCGAATAAGTAGATAAACAAAAAGATTGGCACATGCGTCCAATCCATTGTGAGTTCGAGGTAGAAGCCTTGTGCAATCCAAGCGCACAAGGTAGCAATCCCAATACCGGCAAAGGTTTGTGCAAACATCACTCTCGTCACGTGCACCAATAAAATATGGAGGAAAATAGCCGACATGAATGACATAACCCAAACGTTGGACCAATTATTCATTAGCAGCATGTAGAAGAAGAAACCTGGCAAACAGATAGTTACGGCAACTTGATAATAAGCCGGAAGGTATTTTCGCCATTCAAATGGGACGCGATTGCGAAATATAATGCCAAAGAACAATACCGAGCAAAACAGGCGAAGCGCTAAGTTTTCGTAGGGTTGCGGGAACAAAAACTCCCACACAATGTAGTAAATTGGGAAGCCGACAAAGCCCATCCAACCCACGAGGGTTAAATTCGGTTCTGCGTACTGGTAAACTTTACGAATCGCGTTCATACGAAATACTTTGCTCTCTAAGCCCTGACGTTTATTAATTCTATGATTTGGTTTTTATACTTATATTTTGGCGCCGATTATATTACACATCACGTCCGAGCAGTGAGGTTTCAATCAAATATGTACCAACGCATTTGTTTTTATTATTAAGCGTAGATGAATGATGCACCCTGCTGACGCTTAAATTTAAGTACGAGTGCTTGGTTCAGGGATGGGCATGCGCGGTGTTCTTTTGATAACTGTGTTCAGCTTACCGCTATGTCACTGTTACTCGATGCATTTTTCTTGGAGTATCCCCGTAATCTATCACTGCGTAATGTTGCGTTACCCTGTTATCCCAGATCGCCATTGAGCCGTTGTCCCATTTGAAACGAACTTGAAACTCAGGGCGTCTCGCAATTTCAAACAGTTGGCTGAGTAAAACATCACTCTCTTTGCGGTCGAGTTCGTTGATATAACGAGTAAACTGTTCATTGATACAGAGCGTTTCTTTATCCGTTTCAGGATGAACTTGAACAACAGAGTGAACCACTGGCGGATTCTCCTGTGCTGTTTTAATCAAGGATTTGTGCCAATCGAGATCAATGTCTTCTGATTCTATACCTTCAAAGGCCACAAGCGAATGAGTCGCCGACAACCCTCTCAACTTAGCTTTCATATCTTCATGTAGAGATTCAAAAACCGCAGTCATAGAACACCAGGTAGTGTCACCACCAATGCTTGGAATGTGTTGAGCATGCAACAGGGAAGCTTTCGACGACAAGCTGCGCCACGTTAAGTCGGTATGCCAATAACTTTCCTTTGGCGCATTGCCACGGGTTGTTTCAATCACACTCACCTGTGGCGCACTTTCCACGCGAGGGAAGAAAGGATGTGCAGGTTCTAACGTTCCAAAGCGCTGTGCAATCATCAAGTGTTGTTCTGGAGACAAAGTCTGCCCGTCGAGAAAGATCACTTGATGGGCAATAAGTGCCTGATACACCTTATCGAGTTCATCAGCACTGCATGTAGAAAGCTCTAGTTCGTGAATACGAGCGCCGATGTGAGGAGTAATGGGTTCTATTTTCAACATACTTTCGCTTATTGGTGATATTGAGTTGCAGGGCGGATCTGGCTACTAGGCTAATCTGACTACTAACAGTAAACCGGGTAAATGCTGATTTTCTTTCTCACTTGAAATAGAAAGTCGTCTCTCCGAAACAAAAAAAGAGCTCCTAAGCTGGAGCTCTTTTCGTTTTTTGATACTTCCTGTATCCATAGACAAGTCCAATCTGTAGTACTTTCACTGAAAGCCAGATCATCGATATCTCCAGTTGTGTATCACCAATAAATCTAGCATACAATCTTCAGACTGTTCTGGGACACAACCGAGATAATCAACTCTAGTGCCAAGCCATCTCACCGCTTAGCACTTTCGCGCCAAGTTCTAAATCGCCTTCCGTAGCCTCAAATTTCGGGTAGGCTTTCTTCATGTAATCACTGATCTCGACCGATGTTGGATTACTTTTGCCCGCCAACGCTTTTTCAATATCAGCCACATAATCCTTCGTGAAGTGAACTGCATTTATTCCTGTTGGCATTTCACCTAAATAGTGACCCGGAATTACAACCTCTGGCTCTAGTGCTTTCATACGCTCCAACGATTGTGACCACTGGCTACGAATCTCTTTCGATGCAGTATCTGCCATCCATACATGCACACCGCTATACACCGACACGCCACCAAACACCGTTTTTTCAGACGGAACCCATAGGTAAGCTTGGTGTGTATTTATCTCTTTCACTTCGATGGTTTCACCTTCGATGCTTAATGTTGTGTCGTTCATCACCATTGGAACAATCACCTTAGAGGGCGCGTTGCCTTCTAATATAGGCCCCCAGTATTCAAGCTTTGCATCTTTGGTGCGTTTGATATGCGCGACAACGGCTTCACTGGCAACGACTTTAACGTTAGGAAATGCCGAAACTATCGGTTCCAAACCAAAGTAGTAATCTGGGTCGCCGCTGCTGATGTAAACCATCGATAATTTTTTGCCTGTAGCTTTGATTTGCTCCACCAAATTTTGTCCGTCTGCGACACTGAATTGTGCGTCAAATAGAATCACTTCTTTCTCACCCGAAACCAATACCGAGCTTGCAGGGAATATCGCGTTCTCACCGGGGTTATAGTGAGTGATGTTCAGATCCACAGCTAAAGCAACACTTGATGCCAGCACGGTTCCTAGGCTTATGGTTCCTAAAAGCATGCTTTTTAATAACAGGTTTTTGGATAACGTATTCATGGCTTTATTCCGATACTTGGAGTTGAACACCTGCCAACTCGTTGAATGTCCAAATATCTTATTTGATTGTTTTTAGATGAAATAGATATCAAATTGACTTTAACTATTGCAGTTTTCGGACATATACTGAGGTCGGTTTAATTCTCTAGGCAATAAAACAATGGATAAACTCGAAGCAATGAATGTCTTTGTCACCATAGTGGAACGTGGCAGTTTGAGCGCAGCGGCAGAGCACCTTGATCTCTCACGAACCAAGGTCACTCGTTATTTGGGTGAGTTAGAAACATGGATGGACACACGCTTGCTTCACAGAACAACACGAAGCTTGAGTTTAACCAGCGCAGGTAAAGAAACACTTGAGGTCGCCAGAGAACTTTTGGCACTGGAAACATCCCTAGCTGGGATCAGAAACCAAAACCGAGAGCATTTAAAAGGTCAGCTGCGTATTACTGCGAGCTACTCGATTGTCGATAGCTTCTTGATGGAATCAATTAGTCGCTTCATCGCCAAATGGCCAGAGGTTTCTATCGACATTATCTCGACTGATCAGACCGTCAACCTGGTTGAGTCACGCATCGATTTGGCCATTCGCATAACCAACGAACTGACGCCCAATATTGTCGCGAAGCAGATCGGTGAATGCCGCTCCGTGATTTGCGCATCGCCTCAATATCTAAAAGAGAAAGGCACACCCACAGAAGCCCAAGATCTAGCGCACCACAACTGTTTATCGTTCAGTTACTTTGGCAAAACCGCTTGGACGTTCAATGGCCCCAATGGGCTCGAATCGGTTCCGATTAAAGGGAATATCAGTGCAAACACCTCAGAGGTTCTGCTTTCTGCCACACTCAAAGGCAACGGTATCTGTTTACTGCCCTTCCCTTCAGTGGAAACCTTGATGCGTGATGGTCTATTAGTGCCACTGCTTTCTGAATGGCAACCTAAAACGCTCGGTGTTCATGCTATTTATGGAACGCGTAAACAAGTCACACCGCTGTTAAGAGCCTTTATCGACCATTTATCTGACGAGATGGAACAATCGACAAGTTGGTAGAAGTACGATGCCATCACTAAGGAGGAAAACTTGCCATTAGTAAAACTGATGCAGAATTAAAATCATTAATTTTACTTAACTGTCAGTTGCTTCTATCGTGACTGCATACATCATCAATTAGCTTATTCACGCAGGGAAACTGACTATGGCTGCCATTACCGACCTAGACCTTCTACTGAAATCCATGTCACCAGAATTAATCGACGGGAGCTATGTTTTTTGTACTGTAGGCGGGGGATTGGCAGACTATGTTCAGCTCAATCCAATCTCGACTTTTCGTGAGAAAGAAGGTTTAACACTGGTTCTGAAAGAAGAAGTTGCGACCAAAGCTCAGCTAGACTTCGATGGTGTGTTTAGCCTGATTACATTGTCGGTACATTCCAGTCTTGAAGCGGTTGGATTAACAGCAGCCTTTGCCACCAAGCTTGGTTCTTACGGCATTAGCGCCAACGTGATTGCTGGCTTTTATCACGACCATATCTTCGTTCAGAAAGACAAAGCTGAAGCCGCAATGAGTGCGCTTAGAGAATTTTCAGAAGCGGATTAGTAAAGAATTCGATTGTTCACAGACACAAAAAAAGCGACGTAATCTACGTCGCTTTGGCTTATTGCTTAACGTGCACTCACTGATCAGGCATCAGTGAGCGAACCAGTTAAGCAAGCTTAAAAGTCGCCACTTTGTCACTTAAGCCAGCGGCTTGGCTCTTAAGTTCGTTCGACTCAGTTAAGCTGTCCTGTGCGCCCACAACTAAGTGGTCGGTAACATCTTTAATGGTCGTCACGTTCTGGGTAATTTCACCCGTCACATGTGTTTGCTCTTCAGCAGCCGTCGCGATTTGAGTCGCCATATCGCTGATCAAAGCAACTGCAGTATTGATCTCTTCAAGCGCATGCGAAGCTCGATCGGCATCTTCTACTGAATGTATTGCCAACTTAGAACTGCTCTCCATCAGCTCAACCGCTTGCGCCGTTGTACGCTGCAGGATATCAATTGTTGATTTGATCTCTTCCGTTGAAGAGTGGGTACGCTGTGAAAGCACACGTACTTCATCCGCTACCACAGCAAATCCACGACCTTGTTCACCAGCACGAGCCGCTTCAATCGCTGCATTCAAAGCAAGTAAGTTGGTTTGTTCTGCAATGCCTTGAATCGTTGCGAGTACAGTCGAGATCTCTTGAGCATGCTTGTTAAGTTCGCTAATCACACTACCCGCTTCATTAACTTCATTGGCTAGGTTATTGATTGAACCTTTGGTATCCACAACCAGAGCGTGACCACTGTTAGTGCTTGTCGCTGAATCTTGCGCCGCTTTTGCTGTTTGCTCGGCATGCGATGCTATCTCTTGCGTGGCGCTCGCCATTTCAGTTACGGCCGTCGCGACCATTGTGATTTCTTGTTGTTGATGGTTAAGCTCATCCACCGAACGGTTCGCACGCTGAGCACTTTGCTCTGACTGGCTGTTTAGCTGTTCTGACTGCCCACGGATATGGCCAATCAACTGCTGTAAGCTTCCAACAAAGGTATTGAAGTTATGAGCCAACTCGCCCACTTCATCTTGGTTTTCAACATGAATGCGTTGAGTTAAATCACCACTACCATTCGCGATTTGCGCCAGTGCTTGAGAAACGTGGTTCAACGGGCGGAATAGAATCGTACACAACAGGTTAAACAGTATGGTACATACGATCACCACAAGTAGCGTCACCAACACTTGACCAATCACTGCATCAAATAGTGGCGCAACCAGAGAGTCATGGTTAACAACGCTCACAGTAATCAGGCTCGTTCCATCAATCGCACGTGCGTACAGAACATAGTCGCTGCCATTCAACTCGATAGAAGTGTCTTTACCGCTAGTCAGAGCATTTTGTACATCGGAGAAATTTAACCCAAGTGAACTGATATTCTTGTTCAGTAACTTAGTGTCAGGGTGCGTATAAACCGTTCCTTTGTTGGTCGCGATGAACATGTAACCTTCACCTGGAAGAATCACCTGCTCTAGACTGTTTAAGATGTCTGTAATTTCTACATCAGCACCCAACACAACCTGTTGCCCATGCAGTTGCATTGCTGTTCCTAATGAAACAACGTTCGCCCCAGTTGCTGCAGCAACCGTTGGGTTATCCATGAACACCTTACTAGGGTTTGCTACCGCGTTGGTGTACCAACCCCATAGACGTGGGTCATCATTGCCCGGCGGCAATACCACTCCGTTTGCGTTCTTTTGCGAACCGTCTGGAAACGCCAAGAAGACATTATCAAAAGAGGCTGAATCACGAACCTGTTTTAGGTGAGTCACCAAGCTTTCTTGTTTGGATTCTTTCGAAAGAGAAGTAAGCGCACGCTCTTTGGATAAGATCCAATCCGATACATATTGATTGTAAGAAGCCGATGCGCCTTCTAAACGCTGTTCAACTTCTGTATCCAACCTTTGCAATGAAGCACGAAAAGACAATGCCTCGACCAAAATCCCCCCCAGGATAATGGCCATACTGGCTGAAATCGCCAGCTTATTTTTAAGCGAGAGTTTCTTGAACATAGGAAACCTATAATTTGGAAGTAATAAACCGTGGCGAACAAATTGATTGCCAAAGCGGTTTGCAAGCGGGATATATTTTACGCTTTAAAATAAATTAAGAAACCAGCTAACCGGTTGAATTATTCATATGTGTGAGTAAGAGCACGCATCGTAACCCATTGATTTAGAGAATGGTAAACTCTAAATTTTGAATTAATGTGTTAAACATGGTCAGCTGATGAGTGTCTCTGTTTGAGAGTAATAACGGCACAGATCGCGCTATACCGTTAGATCATTAGGAAGGTATTTAAACGTGTTGAACGTCTGAATAGAAACAGGTTGCGGACAAAGTAGTCAAAAGTTGATCAACCAAAGTCCAACGTTAACAGCAATCGTGTTTCGTCAGATGAAGTGACTGGTGAACGGTGAACAAGGCCTCTATTCTCATTGCCACTCCAACGCTCCCCTTTTAATAACGCAACATCACCACTGGCCATTTTCTGGATGTCAGATTCGTCGTTGTACAGGCCTGAAACAGAATCAGGCTTTCCGTTAGCCCCTAGCCCTAGCTTAGAACGGTCGACTAAGTCGTTTGGCAACCATTGAGTCGCAACACCATGATAAGTTGTCACCAAGCGGCAAGGCACTTGATCAAAATGGAAACGTGGACACATCGCTTTATTCAGAACGGCTAAACGCAACCCGACTTCTTCAAGCTCAAACAAACAACAGAACATATCCACCAGCTCTGACATGTTTTCTAACAGCGCTTTAGAGGCGGTGCCATCGGTGGCAAATTCCAACTTATCGAAAGCATTTTCAGGTGACACGCTAACAGACTTACTAAAGTTTGGATTCAAGGCGATAAATTCACTAATTGCCGTCGTTAAGCCTTCATCAAACTGTCGCTGCCATACCGCTATATTAATATCACTTTGGTAGATATCCGCTAATACCGTTGGCTGCTCAGAAGCACTCAAGCTTGGCTTGTGATTTGCCTTATCCTGAATACTCACAGCTGAACTAATGTTAAGTGGCTGGCTGCTATTGGTAGCCAAAGGCTTGGTTAACACGGCATTCATTACGTCGTCTCCTTGATACATGCTCATCGCTTCCCTTTTACCAACAGAATAATTATTCTTGGCAAGAGTGATTTTGGTTATGTTATAACATAACTAAAAATAAACAAGTCACTTCGTCGATCATGATTCCAGTAATACAGCGACGCTCTTCTTTTCCTGCGGTAATTTTTCGAATGCTGAACTAAGCTTCTATCTATCTTTTTCTAATTTATCTTTAGTTCAAATAAAGATCTCCAAAAATGCACGACTCGAGAGCGTTAAACTTGTGAATTCATCAATGTGGTGACAACTTATGAAAAAACTAATCTCTACACTCGGCATCCTATGCACCGTTATCTCCGCTCAATCTTTCGCGGAAACGGGCTACACGTTAGACCCCAATTTATCGAATATCACGTTCGCAACCATCAAGAAGCAGTTTGTTGTTGAGCCCGCATCCATCAAGCCTTTATCTGGTGGTCTTACCGAAGCGGGTCAGTTTTCCATATTGTTGGACGTAAAAAGTGTGAGAACTGGCGTGGCTATTCGCGATCAGAGACTGAATGAACTCTACTTTGAATCGATGACTTTCCCTGAAGTGAAGATATCTGGAAAAGTTGAACCGTCAATGTTGTCCGGTGACCCAAAAAGAACAACCATTGCAGCGGAGGTTACCTTGCACGGCGTAACAAAAACGATCGATTTCCCAGTTGTGGTGGTTCCATCCTCAGGATTTGTCATGGTTAGTTCAGCCTCGACAATCATCGTCAACGGCGCTGATTTTGGGATATCGACAGAGAATCTAAACAAACTTTCAGCGACCGTGGGTGGATTAGCGATTTCCGACCAAATCCCTTTAAGCTTTAACCTACTTTTCGACCAATAATGGACTTATAACTATTCCTTTCTATTCTCCCTCATTTCACATTCATCAATCGTTTGAGAGCGGTGAATGTGAGTAAGAGTACGCGACAACGCAATAAACTGAATTAGGTTTGAATAAACTAAACCAAAATTTCCACTCGATTTCCCCAAGTCGGCCAGATAAACATCCCTCACAAAGTATTAAATTGAGCGTTATATAGGCTCAGAGATGTCGTTGATGTCACATGTCGTTACACAGCATGACGCCTTAAGGCTTTACATCTTGGGCGAGGTAAACAACAATCCCTGAGAACAAATCCATAACATAATGTATTTAGAAATTATGAGTAACACAGAAAACAAAAAATCGAGTCCTCTTTTCGAAGTCGTGTTTAACGTCTTTCTTCCTTCATTCATTTTAATGAAGTTCAGTGGAGATGAGCATCTCGGAACAGGCTTAGCTTTGCTTGTTGCCCTTGCCTTCCCTATTGCTTATGGTGGCATGGAGTTAATCCGCAATAAGAAGTTCAACTTCATCGCTGCGCTCGGCTTTGTAAGCGTGCTATTGACGGGCGGTATTGGTTTCTTTGAGCTAGACACTCGTTGGTTAGCACTAAAAGAAGCATTAATCCCTGGTCTAATTGGTTTGGCGGTTCTTGGCTCAACCTTCACCCGCTACCCGTTTATCCAGAAAGTTATCTTCACACCGGCCCTGTTAAATATCTCTCTTATTGAAGAGCGCCTAAAGCAGTTCGGTAACCAAGCAAAGTTTGATCGTTGTCTAATGACATCCAACTACCTATTCGCGAGTACTTTCGCATTTTCTTCAGCTATGAACTACTTCCTAGCGACTTGGATTGTGACTAGCCCTGCTGGCACCGCTGCCTTTAATGAAGAACTTGGCAAGCTGACACTTTACAGCTACCCAGCAATCGCCATCCCAAGCATGCTGATGATGTTAGGTATTTTCTACTACATTTGGCGTCAAGTTCGCACGATGACATCACTAGAAACAGAACAAATTTTTATTACTAAATAGTTCTGAATTAACAAATCGCTCTGACAGCACAACATGAAGCCCAGCAATTAAGCTGGGCTTCTTTGTTTTTACTCTTTCGTTATCAACGTGATAGATGACAGCTTCGATTTGGATTATGAATCGAACGGGCAACCCTAATGCTCTTTTCTCAAGTAAATTTGGGCAACATGTCTATAAACCAATAATAATCAATGAATTGCATTGATTGAACCGACAGATGCTTTTATAGTCAATTCTGTTGGTTACTTTACAAAGCTCTACCCGCTCACTGACATTATTTCAATTGCTGTTGATAAGATCGCATAAGCTAGGTGCTAAAGGTAGACGCCAGCCGTACTCAATAAGGAATATAGATAATGAACAAATCTCAATTAGTTGAACACATCGCGACTTCTGCAGACATCTCAAAAGACCAAGCAGGCACAGCACTAAATGCGCTAGTTGAAGGTATCTCTACTTCGCTTGCGAACGGTGATGACGTATCGATCCTTGGATTTGGTAGCTTTAAAGTTAACTCTCGAGCTGCTCGCACTGGTCGTAACCCGCGAACCGGAGAAGAGATTCAGATTGCCGCATCAAAGACGCCAGCATTTAAAGCGGGCAAGGCACTAAAAGAGACGTGCAACCTGTAACACAAAAAACACAAGGAAGATTACGATGACGACTAAGGAAAAAGCGAAAACGAGCCGAAGCAAAAAAGCAGGCAAGTCGACTAAAGCGCAAGCCGAAACGCCTAAGACTCGTCAACGCATTGAAGAGCTTCTCGAAGAGCGTGAACTGGCTAAACTGTTAGAACTTTAGTTTATATAAGAACTAAAGTTTAGGTTTAAGCAAGGTAATAGTTTGTTATCGTTCTAATGCCACTGCAGATTTGTAGTGGCATTTTTGATTTAGGAGCAAGCGCCTCTAATAAATAACATTGATACCCCTCCCCACTAAAGCGACAAACACATCTGTCCAAAATCTGAACGCTAAGTAACTGATTGAGTTACATAGCTATACATACCCATACATACCCAAATCGCATTTTTCACTATCATCATTTTCATTGTTAGTTATGAGAGTCAGGGAAATGTTCGCAACACTAATGTGTTGGTGCAGCGTTTCTTTTTTGAGGTGATTATGAATGTCGTTCGCATGGGAATAGAAGCCAATACCCATAAAAATAAGGGTAAGTACAAGGCGATAATTAAGTTTACTATTCGAGCCCTGTTTTATTATTCAGCTACTCGAAAAATGAGTAATAATTTCAACTCTGAAGAGAGAAAGTTATTATTTATCAAGCAACCCAACTTCCTTTCTAAATTTGTGACTCCCTACTTATGTACTGGCTTTAGCAATAAAGAAAAGACCGATATCTTATCCAAACACTACGACTGGTTTGAAAACACCTTCGCAACAGAAGCTAGACACCAAATCTATAACGAAAGGCTCAATCTTTTAAAACTTGAGATAGATGACAACGTTTATCTGGTTAATCTCAGCTTCGAAAGAAACGCGAGAAAAGAAGGTGAACTGACAATTTCATTGACCAACTCTCAACTCGAAAAAATGTATACCATTTCGTTTACTGTTTTCGACAACAACATCTACATCGGCGGTATACAGGGTGGCGCCAATGACAATGGATTTAGCCGCACATTCACCAAAGCTTTTTACGGTTTAAGACCTAAATCCTTCATGGTAGAAACACTACGACTGCTCGCTATTAACTTGGGTATCGACAATATCTATGCGGTAAAAGAGTCTGGTCATGTCTCGAACTCATTACGCTACGGTAAGAAAAACAAAGACATCAGCCTTAAATACGACAGTCTGTGGGAAGAGCACGATGGACAGGTGCATGATAACTATTTCTATCGTCTCCCGACAAACCCGAACAGGAAAGATCTTGAAGCTCTAAAACGTCAAAAGCGTAAGTTGTATCGCGAGCGTTATGCCTGGCTAGATCTGTATGAACAAGATCTGAAGAACGTAATCAGTCAGCACATCCATGATCCTGTTCATTATGCTCATGACAGTTAATTTGGCTAACCTGTACTCGACTCGCTAACGCGTATTACCTTTACTAGCGTGCTTTAGTCTAATCACAGCCCTTGGACCAAACGCTCAATCCCGAGGTGATAGCTTTAAAATAAATATTAGACAATGCTAATTTACATCTTTATAGTATCTAGGTATTTCGAAAACTACTCAATCGCCGGCGACCAGCCAGTACTGATCATTAAGAAGATACAAGCTCTATGCTCGGCAATTTGTATAGTTAAACTTAGAGACAGTAATAGGTAAACGTATGACTAAAATTGTAATCATCGGTGGCGTAGCAGGAGGTGCTTCAGCTGCTGCACGCGCTCGTCGTCTTAGTGAAGAAGCCGAAATCATAATGTTTGAACGAGGACCATTCGTCTCTTTTGCCAACTGTGGATTGCCATACCACATAGGTGGCGATATCGAGGATAGAAGCAAGCTTCTGTTACAAACACCTGAAAGCTTCTTAGCTCGCTTCAACGTTGACGCACGAGTGATGAACGAAGTTACCTCTATTGATCGCACCAATAAAACCGTTACAGTCAAAAATCTTGTTGATGGTAATCACTACAGCGAGAGTTACGACTTCTTATTACTCAGCCCTGGAGCCGGTGCCGTCGTTCCTCCCATCTCAGGAATCGATAACCCCCTCACCCATTCACTACGCAATATTCCAGATATGGATCGCATCATCGAAACAATCCAAATGAATAAACCTGAGCACGCGACAGTTGTTGGCGGTGGCTTTATCGGCTTGGAAATGATGGAAGCGTTTCATCAGCTTGGGATCAAGACTTCGTTGATTGAGATGGCTGACCAAGTAATGACGCCAGTAGACCGGGAAATGGCCGGCTTTGCCCATGCGGAGATTCGTGACAAAGGCATCGACCTAAAACTCGGCGTCGCGCTTGAGTCTGTGAAATATATACCTAACGAACACATCGCAAGTTTTGATTCAGGCGAGAGCGAGAAGCACCAACACATAGAGGGTGAATTAGAATTAACACTTAATAATGGCGAGTCATTAACTACTGATATCTTAATCATGGCTATCGGTGTGCGTCCTGAGACTAAGTTAGCAAAAGAAGCAGGACTTCAAATTGGCGAACTAGGTGGTATCTACACCAATGAAATGATGCAGACTAGCGATCCTAGCATCTACGCTGTGGGTGATGTGGTCGAAGAAAAAGACTTTGTCACAGGTGCACAAACTCTAGTTCCGCTTGCTGGCCCTGCTAACCGTCAAGGTCGTATGGCTGCCGACAACATGCTCGGACGCAATGAAATCTATCAAGGTACACAGGGCACAGCTATCTGTAAGATTTTTGACCTAGCCGTTGCCTCAACAGGGAAAAACGAAAAACAGTTGAAGCGTGAAGGCGTCGACTATGAAAAAGTCTATGTGCATACCGCAAGCCACGCTAGCTACTATCCTGGCGCTGAGATTGTCTCGTTCAAGATGTTATTCGCCCCTAAGACAGGGAAAATACTAGGTGCGCAAGCCGTCGGTAAAGATGGCGTTGATAAACGCATTGATGTTATGGCAGTAGCTCAACGTGCAGGTATGACCGTTGATCAGCTTCAACACCTTGAGCTCACTTACGCGCCGCCGTATGGCAGTGCCAAAGATGTGATCAACCAAGCAGCCTTTGTGGCAAACAACATTATCAAGGGCGACGCCACTCCGATTCACTTTGATGAAATGGACTCACTGACTAACGAGCAAGTCCTGCTTGATGTACGTAACCCTGGAGAGCTTGAAAATGTCGGTTTCATTAAGGATGCAATCAACATCCCTGTCGACCAACTGCGCCAGCGTATGGACGAACTACCTAAAGACAAGGAGATTGTTATCTACTGTCAAGTTGGGTTACGCGGTAACGTTGCGTATCGCCAATTAGTAAACAGTGGTTTCAAAGCCCGTAACCTGATTGGCGGATATCGTACTTATCAGTTCGCCACAGCTTAATCAGCAAATGATACACTGTTCTTATACTTTTGGAGCACTAAATGTGCTCCTTTTTTAATTCAGGAAAATAATAGTTAAGTCCCATGTCGTTCTTCTTGTGTGTGACCGACACTTCGATACTCTCTTAAGCTAATCCAGATTATTCTCACTGCACGTACCGTACCTAACGTTTGTTTGGCTACTTCCCTTCCTACACGCTTGGAGCAATGTATGGCGGCGAAGCAGAAAACCGTAGACGTAAATGGCGCGATTCGTTCTGGCGATCTATCACCAATCTTTACTTGGTTATCAGACAACATCTGGAGCAAAGGCAGCTTGCTGACGACAGATGAATTAGTCAAACAAGCGACAGGCGAAACTCTAAATCCCGCGCATTTTAAAGATCATCTTCGCAATCGCTACTTATGATTGTGACCAAAAGCAGCCCGCCAGGGCTGCATTGGATTTGATATGACAGATGAAGAAAAGCTTGAGCTCGTTAAGTCTCGTTTGAAGACATCGAAGAGGATGATCTTATGGATGGCGACGAGGTCTTTGAGTCACCCGATGGCAGTGAAGAATAAACTGGCCCCTTCCCGCGAAGCGGGCCAACTTCAACGCAAAAGCTCGCACATCCGCGCACTTGCACCTCCACAAGGGAATCATGACCAGATTACACAGGACCTTGTACAAATAGTGTCGACTTGTTGGATACCAGCGTGGAGATCTAGCACGTTTTTGGACAACAACGTGTCAGGGATTTTGCTAAATTAACAAAACACGAATAACCATAGGGGCTCTTCTCCGCTTAGA
>NZ_JBFROH010000063.1:0-38436 GCF_041471425.1 Vibrio sp. 10N.261.52.C2
GCTAATCCGCGATGAACCACTAAAAAGCCAGCTTAATTGCTGGCTTTTAATTTATTTCACTAAAAAATTGTATAAAAAAGGTAATAAGTGAAATTACTTCTCTGCCATCTCTTTTTTAACCATTACTGCAGCAGCAACGATGAAAGTGATGATTAGGGCTAGTTCCATGATTAACTCCAAAGAAAATTAACATTAAACATATAATTCGCGTGGATGATAACACAACAGATACAGAATGATACTTTTTAACCACTAATTTACTTTTTATTCGATTTAGATCAAAAAAGATGCCCTAAAGCATCTTTTTGCAAGTTAACTATTCATGAAACAACTAGATCAACCAGGGAAACCATCAGGGTTGGTTGACTGCCAGCGCCATGTATCTTCAGTCATTTCAGTCAGTGTACGTGTTGCATTCCAACCAAGCTCTTTCTGAGCTTTAGCAGGATCTGCCCAACATTCTGCAATGTCACCCGGGCGACGCTCGACAAGCTTATAAGGGATATCTTTACCGCTCGCTTCCTCAAACGCTTTAACCATGTCTAATACACTTGAACCGTTACCAGTGCCAAGGTTGTAGATATGAAGACCATCTTTGCGCCCTACTTTCTCAAGCGCTGCGATGTGGCCATCAGACAGATCCATTACGTGGATGTAATCGCGAACGCCAGTACCATCTTTTGTTGGATAATCGCTACCAAATACAGATAGGAATTCACGGCGGCCTACTGCTACTTGAGAGACAAATGGCATTAGGTTATTTGGGATACCTTGCGGATCTTCACCTAGCTCACCACTTGGATGTGAACCTACAGGGTTAAAGTAACGCAGCAGTGTAATGCTCCAATCCGGATTGGCTTTTTGGAAATCGGTTAAACACTCTTCAACCATTAGTTTACTACGACCATATGGGTTGGTTGCGCTGGTTGGGAAGTCTTCAGTAATTGGCACACTTGCAGGATCGCCGTATACCGTTGCTGAAGAGCTAAATACCAAGGTTTTTACACCCGCATCACGCATTGCATCAACAAGAACTAACGTGCCGTTTACGTTGTTGTCGTAGTATTCAAGAGGCTTTTCCACAGACTCTCCGACGGCTTTCAGACCAGCAAAATGGATAACCGCTTCGATGTTGTGTTGCTTCATAGTTTCAGTCAAAAGCGCTTTATCACGAACGTCACCTTCAATGAAGTTGGGACGAACGCCCGTGACTTTTTCGATGCGCTCTAGAACGCTTAGTTTGCTGTTGTACAAGCTATCAAAAAGTACAGGTGTCATACCTGCGTTGATCATCTGGATACTTGTATGGCTACCAATGTAACCCATGCCACCTGTAACTAAAACATTCATGCTTAGCAGACCTTTTAATTAAAAATATTCAACCTATCACTTATGATACAACAACTTAGGGTCAGCTCACAAACACCGGTACCTACTTACCCTCACGAGCGAACACAAACTGACCTTTTCCTTTGCGTTTCGCTTGGTACATAGCCTCATCAGCAACTTTTAGAATAACGTCAATATCACGCTCTGAGCCATCAACTAAATGGATACCTAAGCTCGCTCCAACATGAAGTGAACGTTGTTTGTAGTTTACTTGTTGCCCGATCAGATCCAACAATCGTTCGGCTAACTTAGCTAACAAGACTTTGTTGGTCTGTTTAATAATAAGAACAAATTCATCACCCGACAAACGTGCAACCAAATCCCCTGTTCTTACCTGAGATAACAACCGGTTTGACACTTCTTTAAGGATTTCATCACCCGCATCGTGTCCATAATTGTCATTCACTTCTTTGAAGCCATCCAAGTCCAAGTAAATAACCGCGAAATGCTGATTTGAATAGTGGCTCGACGTGACAACATCATCCATAACCTTATACAGCTGCGCTTTATTCGCTAACCCGGTTAACGCATCGTGATGGGCCAAGTGTTCGAGTCTTTCCATCTCTTTAACGTTGGATAAATCAGACAGCGTTAATACCATATCAAACTCGTCTTTCTCGTTGTCTGAGGCAACTCGATTCACTTTGACAAACATTGGAACTAACGTACCGGACGCGCTCTTCTCCCACACTTCGCCTTGCCATTGACCATAATTGTCTAACGAACTGCGAATTGTAGGCATCAGTGATGAAAATTGCTGCCACGAAAATACTTCAAAGGGTGTTTTGCCCACCAGCAGATCAGAGTGATAACCGAGAAGTTGTGTGATCGCCGGGTTAACCATGGTTATCACATTGGACGAGTTCAGCACGATCAAACCGTCTTTACTGTTTTCGAAAACACCCGCAGCAATACGTTGGCGACTCATGGCCGTTTCTATGTCGGTGACATCTTGGATTGCATAGAGAATACGACCATGTTTTGTCAAAGAACGGCTGCTCACACGAAGCCAGCGTTTCGATTGAAAGAGATCGGTGGTTTCCAGCAATTCGTCATTAAGTTCAATATTGGCATCAATAACATCTTGTAAGTAACCCGTTTGCTTGGTCGCGATCAACTCTTGGAACAACAAGTTCTCAAGAAAGGCTTCCGAGCATTTAAAAATATCCCGAGTAGCTGCGTTCGCATGAAGAATGAGTCCTTTTTCATCTACCACCAACAAAGAGTGCTGAACGGTTTCAATGACCTCATTTGCGAATGATTTTTCTTCTTGTAACTTGTCTAACGTAAAATTGATTTGGTTGTCGCGATGTTGAAGCCTTTCTAACATGGTATTGAAAGCTCGAACCAGATCACCGATTTCATCGCGGTTCGTTACGACTAATTTAGGCTGCTTCGAACGACGCTCAACAAAGGCTTGCATCGCCTCATTGAGGTCAAACATCGGTTCGATAATCAAGCGTTGCACCAATTTGACCAGTACTCCACCTAACATCACCAGAAACAACAGATAGACGACCGCAACCTTGAAAATATTCGTTAAGATCGAATTAAACGTCTCTTTCGATATTGTTACTCTCAAGTTCGCGATCACTGCGCCATCCAGTGTCACTGGAACGAGCAAGAAGATGAAATGCTCAGAGATGGCAAATTGATGATCGGCGATATCGTCTAATTCTTCTGCGTTTGGCCTTGGAACCAGAGTGTTGCTCACCTGATAGCTGGCAAAAAGCTGTTCGTTGATGTCATAGAGCTTCACTCTAACAATATCTTTATCTGCGACGAAAGCTGACAATATTTCCTGAGCCGATGACTTGTCTTCAAATAAAATCGCGGCTTGCAAGTTATAAGCAACACCTTGTGCTAGCACTTTAACACGCTGAATAAGACTCTCTTTCTCTCTCTCAAACGTGACAGTGTAATTTACCGATTGGATCGTTACAAAAGTGACTGCGATGAAGATGATAATGGGTAATATCAGCTTGTTTTTAATCGATATGTTATTAATGAAAGACAACATTATTGGCCCTCCACTATAGCGATTCGTAACAGGTTCGAGCCAATGACGTAGTCACCGCGCCTTGCGTTCTCTAGATTGATCTTAGGTTTGAGCTTATTATCGATGTGCGTGAGTTCAATGATTCCACCTAAGTCCGTAAAGTTAGGGATATCACTGATTGTCACAGTATGTGGCGAGTGCTCTTGACTAAGAAATTGGTCATTTTTACGGTCAGACAAATACGTAATATCACACTTAGAAGTAATCGACTGTTGAACTCGGATAGCGAGCGAACGAATAGATTTCCCCTCGGTAATTGACGTTAGCACTTGGCTTACCTTTTCATCGCCAATCACACAAAAGTTCACAGCGTTCATTGAGCTTTCATCATTCCAACGTATAAAATTCGCAATTCTAAAAAGGTACACCGCTTTCACTTCATAAGGTTTGAAGCTAGCAGCTGAGGTGTTCAACGGCACAATAAGCATCGTTAAAGCCGCTAAGCCTAGTTTAGATAAGCCGAGCTTAATGCGGTGCTTAAGCCATTTAGAATTCATGAGAGATCCTCACATACACCGATTCTTGATTGACGCTTTTCTGAGATGTGAATTCAGCTTGATAGCCGTCACTCTTACCTATATTTTCAACAACCACTTCAATTAAAGGTGCTGCGGACGATTTTTTCCATGCGAGACGCGCATCAAAGGTTATTTCATGCGGGTAAGACTGCCATTTATATTGAGTGCCATCGCCTGCTACCCAATAGTCTGGGTAATTCACATTAATGTACTGGCCTATCACATCGAATTGCCAACTTTCGGTGATATTCCACATCAACTGTGCCGTGGCTAAATGTTCATTATCAATATCGTAATAAACACTCGTTTGAGGACTAGATTTCAGGTCATCACCTTTATTCTCACCTTCCAATGTCGTATAGGCGTAACTCAGGTAACTGGCTAAATCTGCGGTGAGTTGGTAACTCGCGCCTAACTCTAAGCCATAAGTTTTTGCTTTATAATCATCAGACAACGCACCGACATAGACATGATTCGCAGGGATATCATTCGGGTCATAGCTGTGAAAGCGAAGGTTGTCATGTTCACTCAGATAAATCGTTGCATCGAGTTCGAAATTTGAATTGTTTGAGTAGCGATAACCCATTTCCGCCGTTACGACACTCTCTGTTTCAAGACTCGAGCTTGATTTATATACATCTAGGTAGCTGTTGTTTGAGTCAGCATTGTAACTATTGAAATAATAGGTGGAATTGGAATCCATATAAGATGGTGCAACGACCGCACGGCTAAGCCCCGCCCATACGGAGTGACGTTGGGTGAACTTATATAAACCACGCAATTGAGGTGAAAGCTCAGTTGATTCATTCTGTGTAAAGTGTTCAACCTTGGCACCAAGAGTAATAGACAGCGCTTCCGTCATTTGAATTTGAGACTGTATAAAAGCGTTCGCAATATAATCGTTGGCAGATTGGATGTTGTAAGCTCGACCGTAGTAATCGGGATTGTACCAATCCACGTCCGAAACTTGGCTTGAGGAGAAATCAAGATACATATATCGCAGGCCACCACCGAGTGTTAGCTGATGGCTTTCCGATAGTTGGTTGATATAAGTAGAGTCAAAATCGAGGGTCGAATAGCTTCCCGGAGCGTCTGGCGCATTATCCTCATTATATTCACCCCATAACGAATATGAGAGTGTCGAACTTTCATCAAAATGGCGAGAGTCGTTGAATTGGACGTAAACAGATTGGCTCTTGTTATCGAAATCATTGGCTTGTGCCCCGACAAACGACCCTGAGTTATCATATTGAAACGTATACAATTCCGACTCATAAAAGCTTTTCTCACCACCAATACGTAATGACCAATTTTCATCAGTATTACTTGGCTGAAACACCATCCCTGCCGTTTGTGCTTTCCATTTTTCAGATTCGTTTGTGCGATACGTGGGTTCTTCTCGGTACTTATAAAAGGCACGAGCATTCACACTGTCGTTTAGGCTTAATCCCTGACGAACACTAAATTCATAGTTATTAGTATTAGACGCGACACCGGAGAGATAAGTCCCCTGCGTATCATTGGCAGACTTAGTAATGATATTGACTACACCATTAACCGCGTTGCCCCCCCAAATTGTTCCGCCGGGGCCTTTGAGTACTTCGATGCGTTCGATGTCGGCAAGTACATAGTCAACGTCGCTCCAATACGTACCGCCATAGACTGGGCTAAACAAGCTTCGTCCATCCATCATCACGAGCATCTTGTTATATAACCCATCATGAAAGCCGCGTGTTGAAACAAACCATGAGGTTTCGTTGAATTTGGTGACTTTGAGTCCGGGTACAAGCGTTAGGACTTCTGCAATGGTTTTCGCGCCACTGCGCTGAATTCGCTCATTAGAAAGTACGTACACCGACGAGGGAATGTCAGTGAGTTTTTGTGTCACTTTCGAAGCCGTTTCCATTTCGACATCTAACATAGACAACTCTTCAAGGCTCATCGACATCAGCTGGTCTAGAGAGTTTTCTTGAGCAGAGACAAAAACAGGTATCATTAATGCTAGTCCTAAGCAAACCTGGCGGGATATCATGTGCTCACCTAATATACAGATAGATATTAATCCTTTAATCAATAGTTCAACTATATATGAAATGCCATACTGGTAAATCTACGGTGTCGAAAGTTTGAGTTAGGTCACTGTTTATTTATGGTATTTATAAGACCGTCATTACTTACCTCAACGTAAAGGATTAGCACCACGTGACAACGAAGATTTTGCTTAATTGCGACATGGGAGAAAGTTTCGGCAATTGGAAGATGGGCGATGACGAGTCGGTCATGGAATGGGTCGATATGGCAAACATCGCTTGTGGCTTCCACGCGTCTGATCCGCACGTTATGTCCAAGACGATAAAACTGGCGCAGCACTATCACACCCAAATTGGTGCTCATCCCGGTTATCAAGATCTCGTTGGTTTTGGTCGCCGTTCTATTCCACACACCATGGACGAAATCAGTGAGCTGGTTTGTTATCAAGTCGGTGCATTACAAGCCCTTTGCCGCTATCACCATACCACTGTTGGCTATGTGAAACCTCATGGCGCTCTTTATAACGATATGATGGCAAACATTGATGTGTTCAATGCGGTAGCCCAAGCCGTCGCTGAATTTAACATCCCGTTGATGATTCTCTCTTCATCAGACAATCAACAGTATTTGGATATTGCTGACGACCATGACTTGCCTCTCTTGTTTGAAGCGTTTGCCGACCGTGCTTATTTAAATAACGGACAATTAGCGCCACGTACTCAAAAAGGCTCGGTTTACGTCAATCAAGACGATATCTATAACCAAGTTATGCAAATCATTAACTATGGCTCGGTTACGACTTTAGAGGGCGAAAGACTGCCTATTGAAGCTGATACTATCTGTGTTCATGGTGATAACCCTCAATCCATCGCATTAATTAGAAAAATCAGACAAGACCTCAACGCTTTTAATTAGTATGAAGCGTGTGATTGGTATGACGCATGGTCTAATCGCTCGTGAGATCTAATTGATTTGTATTGGCTTGGACACGGAAGTGAGACACGCCAAGTAAGCAAACAAACGTATGGAAACGAAATGACGACGAATCAGATTGAATACAATATAGCGCCAATCGCGGAATGCAGCGTTTTGGCGACCTTGACGCTATCGCCTTCAAATAATCAATCTAGCGCCGAATATGCGCAATACATAGCTCACTTTTCCGATGCCATTCGCCAAAACTTAGCATCGGTGTTGATGAATGTGACACCGGCTTACCAAACAATATTGGTCGACTACCTCCCTTATCGAATATCAGAACAGCAGCTCATTGAACAGCTCAATAATTTGTTGAGTCATGCTCTGTCGTCCTTTTCTAGTGTTAGTAAAACTCGCGATACGATTGAGCTTCCTGCCTATTACTCACCAGAAACGGCGCTCGATTTAGACCGATATCAAAACAAAGGCCTGTCGCTCGACCAGATAATTCAACATCACACCTCACAGACATACAGCGTCAGTGCGATTGGGTTTACGCCTGGCTTTGCCTTTATGTCGGATGTGGTTAATGAGCTTGCCTTGCCCCGTCACTCCACACCCCGCTTAATTGTGCCCAAAGGCAGTATCGCCATCGCGGATACGAAAACAGCTGTGTACCCTTCGGATTCACCGGGCGGTTGGAATATTATTGGCAATTGCCCACTTCCGTTGTTCGATCATAGCCAGTTGAAGAACGCCGATATCACGCAAAGACCACTGTCTCTGCTTAATGTTGGTGATACCGTCCGTTTCATAGCGATTTCAAAAAAAGAATTTGTAGAGTTGGGTGGAGGCATCGTAAATGGCTAAGACAAAAACTAAACCAACACTGACAGTGATTAAGCCCGGCCCGTTGAGTTTGATTCAAGACTTTGGGCGATTTGGTGTTGCTCATCTTGGATTAACGCAAGGTGGACCGGTTGATGACTACTCTTATAGCTGGGCTAACCATCTATTGGGCAACCCAGTCAACCAAGCGGCGTTGGAAATCACGCTTGGGCAATGTGCGTTGAGAATCGATTTTGATTGCGAGATGGCACTATGCGGGGGTGATTTACAAGCGAAACTCGATGGTAAACCACAGGCTAACTGGAGCACTTTTCAAGCTTTTAAGGGGCAAGTTCTCTCATTTGGTTTGCCTAAAAATGGTCTAAGGGCGTATTTAGCCATTAAGGGCGGTTTCGATGTTCCATCAACTCTTGATAGCTGCTCTACAGTCACTCGTGAAAAGATTGGTGGATTAACGCAAGATGGCGAGCCATGCCAGCAAGGGCAACAAATCGCTTTTACCCAACACCAACTCTCTCATCCATTTAAAGCGTTGAGTGTTACCTTCCGATACACACCTGATTACAATCTACCCGTGAACCTACGAGTGATTGAAGGCTATCAAAGCGAGCTATTCTCCGAGTCAGCAAGAGAGATTTTGTATAACGCGCAGTATCACGTTGACCAAAACTCTAATCGGATGGGTTATCGACTCAGTGGCGAGCCCGTAGACTCGCCTGACATTTCGCTATTGTCAGAAGGCATTGCCCTAGGTGCGATTCAAATTCCACAAGATGGACAGCCTATCGTGCTGCTTAATGATAGACAGACCATAGGTGGTTATCCGAAGATAGGATGTGTCGCCAGAATCGATTTACCACGCTTGGCGCAAGCAAAACCTGGACATGCGATATCGTTCAGCAAGGGCGATCGCTTGGGCTTACAAGATGTTTGGTGCCAATGGGCTCAGTTTTTCGGCTATTAGTTTTTGCGATGTGTTATGTGCTAAATGCTATGTAGCTGAGAATAATCAACTAGGAAGATGTCATTTAGATGAGGTTCGGTATCTAAGCAGATGTTGAAATGAAGATTCGGCTTACCTATTACAGTAAGCCGAATTGAAGAAATTAAACGCAGTCGATGATGATAGACCAATTATAGGCTATTAAGCGTGATCTTGACCTGACACCTTGGCAAGCGCTTCTGGGTATCCACGTTCTTGTGTCAAATCTATCGCTCTGTTTTCAATATCATTTAGATTAAGTGACATTGTCACTGAGTGTGTGTCTTCAATAGATGCCGCCTCTGATACATCAAACCATTGCTCAGCGACCTTTTGTGCCGCTTCTAATGTTGAAGAAGCTTTTACTACTTCAAGTCGAGCATAGCGATCCCCACAGAATGAAACGTCTGAAGCTCTTAAGCTTGGATCGGTTCCCGGAATCTGTTGTGCACCAAACAAAGGTTTACCACCGACCAATGCAGAACTGAAACTTGGGATGAACTGAGACATATGCGTTATTGCCGCGCGAGTTCTTAATTCAAGCTGATCTTCACTCCAACCCGATACGATTTTCTTAAGCAGCTTCGAAGGCAACTGTGGCTGTGACGAGTCTGTTGACGATGAAACAAGCCCACCCTCAAACAGAGTAATCCCTTCTGTCATGCCGTGAAGTTGGAACACACCATCAGCATACGGCGTTAATTGCGCCATGCCTTGCGGTGTGCCTCTCGGGCCATGGAAGATAACTTCTGGCCACTCTTCCTTACATTCTTGCGAATATGGCCACTCTGTAACGTATGCAGCTTTAAACTCAACAAGTCTTTGCTGCTTAGAGCCAACAAAGTCATCTACGATACCCGTTTCAAACCCACTCGCATTAATCAAGTAATCGGTCGTTAGTTGGCAGCTTTGGTTTTCGGCATCGGTATAAGTCAAAGACCAACCTTGACCTGTCGACTCAACAGATTGTAATCGGCTGTTGGTTAACACAGTACAGTTAGCTTGTTGCCCCAAAGAGAGTTGAGCGGTCGCAGAAAGTCGGAATACGCTCCAGCCATACTCTTGGACCATCGCAACAGGATACTTTAGGGTCTCTAAATCCGTATGCTTGGCGAAAGGAATACACCAATCATCAAGCGATGTTGGTTTCAGAGGCTGTGTTTTCGCAGAAAGTGCTAATAAATCTTCTTTGCTGTACAGCTTATAATACTCTTCCGGATCACCGAGCACTTGGTTGCTTTTATCTTGTTTAACAAGATCGGCATAAGCGCTTTTGATTATCTTGAGACGAGGAAGCAGATCCAACGGCTCTCCACCATCACTGTGCGGAACGGCGATGATTGTCGGACGAATATTGATCGTATGAGGGAATAAGCGGACGGTATCAATTGACTGTGTGAGCAATTGAAGACACTGCTCTACAGAAATATCTCGATACAAATTGCCGCCAGCGTGCAGGTGGCAAATTGGTGGACCATTAACCAAACTCGGCCCTTTTTCTAAGATAGTGACCTTAAAACCCAACTCACTAAAGTGAATCGCGCTCGTTGTTCCGGCAATACCACCACCAACAATGGCAATAGAAGGTTGATTTGTATCCGTTTTGTTGTGGTTCATCGTGTTCTGTAGAATAGGATTAACTGCCTCTATTCTACTTTTGTTCTGCGATGAATTAAAACACATTTTTATCAAGGTCTTAGATAGGCGGGATTTAATATCTATGTAAAAAACATAAATAATCTCTTGACTCAATAACTCCAGATAGGGTTTTAAAGGTTATTCTAACAGTCAAATTTGTCCTAAGTGACGCCACATAAAGGCTGCCTCAGTACTCTTAAAACATAGCGGTTAACTTATCCCTAAAGTTATCCACCGTTTTTGTGGATAACTGTTGATAACGTTCTTGCTAAGTTGCGCAAACCCTTTGTTTACAGGGACTAACCGCTGTTCATTAAATCGGCATTATTGGGTAATTAGTTTTAAAAAATGCTAAAAACAGTGGAATCTAAGGTGCGATATTTTTTACTTATGCTACCGGTTGGTTAAATAAAAAACGGTCTAAAGCGACGTATTATAAATAGTGCATGACTAAGTATAAATAATCTCACTTTTAGACCGTTTTAAGCGCTTGGCTAGATCTCGCTAACGACTAGCCAAAATCCTTGTTTACTGGTGCCAACAAACGTTTGATTAAGCTATTCACTACCGCGGCTAATGTGATGAACGTTAGCACCGGTAGCGCTATCCACAACATCGGGTGAAGTGAAGGTTGTAACTCAAAACCAAAGTTCATCACTCCTGCCACGCTGAGCTCAGAACCAAGGGCTGCAATTGAGCCTGCGACTAACGCCATTAAACCGTACTCACACCAAATAGTATTGAGAATTCGCTTCTTACTCGCGCCTAATGTTCGATACAAGCGTATCTCTTGTTGTCTTTGAGATAAGCTCAATCGCAATAGAGTGAAGATAAGCAACAGCCCCGCCACCACACCTAACGCCGCAAGTACGGTAATCGACCAAACAATCTGCTTAAGCAACTCTTGGATCTTGCTACCCATCTTGCGAATATCCATCAAACTCACGGTTGGATGATTTCGAGAGAGTTCATTGAGCATCTGATTGTGTTGTTCTTCTAATCTGAAGCTCACGAGCCAAGTAGAAGGGATTGAACTCAAGACATCTGGAGTAAAAATGAAGTAGAAGTTCGGCTTCATTTCTCGCCACTCGACTTTGCGGATGCTATTCACCTTGGCAGAAACATTCTGGCTGTTGATTGTGAATGACAGCTCATCGCCAATCTTTAGATCCAGTTGCTCCGCGACATCCGATTCCACAGATACGCCATGCTCTTGCGTCCAGTTACCTTCTAACACTTCATTGTACTCGGGCAAGCTATCTCCCCAAGTGAAGTTGATCTCTCGACTTAGTGCATCTGTTTCGCCTGAGGTATCGCTGTATTCCGACGCTTCAACACCGTTTATCGTCGTCAGTCGTCCTCGGATAATTGGAAACGCTTGAGTACGCTCTACTTCGTTTGCATCAATCGTCTCGAGATAACTGTCTTTTTCATAACTTGCAATGTTAAGTGCAAACGCATTCGGTGCGTTCTCTGGCAAGGTTTGCTGCCAATCTGACAGTAAATCACTTCTTACCAACCAGATGATAGACAGCAACATCAGTGAAAGCGCTAAAGAGCCAAATTGAATCCCAGTTGCTAAAGGTGTGCGATTAATTCGACTCAATGCTAAACGCATAGACGTAGATGTCGGCAACTTACTAACCAAACGCAGAACAAGCGTACTAACGACCGCAAGCACTAAGAACAGGCAAGCGATACCCGCTAGAACTATCCATACCAATAGATTGTCGCCATACATCAGCATCATTGGAATAGTCGGTACCAGTAACAACAAATATTTCTTGTAGCTTTCATTAGACTGGTGACTTGATTGAATAACGCTGATTGCCGAGGTATTGACCAAGCCAATTAACGGGATACCAAGAGCAGGAACACCAATTAAGATGCTTGATAAAATCGCCAAGATCGCAGGTTCAATACCATAGCTAGGAAGTGGCGTTGGTAATAAGTCGCCCAGAGGTATACGAAGCAAAAACTCTAAGCCGATACCGATAGTTATTCCCAGTACTGCACCGATAACCACTAATAGAGATACCTGTACAGACAACCATTTAACGATCCACTGCTTGCTTGCACCTAAACTCTTAAGCATCGCGATGGTTTTACGGCGACTCGCAACATAATGTTGGCAAGTGAGTACCAAAGTGGTCGCAGCCATAATCACAACAATTGCAACGGTTAACGAAAGATATTGAGTCGTGCTTTCGAACATGTCGTTAGTACGGCTCGCAGAATCTTGAGTACGCCAGCGATCGCTTGGTGTTAATTCTACGCTGTCTTGCGCGGCTTGCAGTTTTGTATCATCACCGTTGAGAAACAGCCTAAAACTAACACGACTGCCCGGTTGAATCGCTCCCGTGGCATCAATATCGCTTGTATGAATCAGAACGGCTGGCATCTGTTGGAATGGGTTAAAGCTTAAGCCTGGTTCTTGAGTGATTCGTCCAGTTATCGCTAAATCGGCATCGCCAATAGTGACAACGTCACCAATCTCAACCTCTAACTGTGCAAATATACGCTCGTCTAACCAAAGTTCCCCTGGCTCAACATGGTTACTTGATGCTTTATCAGCGCCCTCTAAGATCATTTCACCGCGTAATGGGTAATTACTTTCAACTGCTTTTACCGTCACTAACTGCATTGAGTTATCACTGAATGCCATGGTTGAAAAACGAGTCAACTGAGAGCTTTCTAACTGTTCAACTTGAGTGAGGTCTAACAAGGATTGTGGAACAGGGTTTGCTGAGATAAACACGCTATCGGCAGTAAGCGCATCTTTGCCCTGCTTAACAATTACCTGTTCCATACGTTCGGCCAGCGCCGACAATGCAAATACACAAGCAATAATAAGCGTTAAAGCGATTGAAACTGGCCACAACTGACCGTGTCGAATCTCTTCGATACTCCATGAAAACAGGCGTTTATTCAGTCCGTTTGATGAATTCAATTTAGACTTCCTCTATCTGACCGACATGCATCTTAAGTGTTCTTTGGCAACGTTGTGCAAGCTTAGGATCGTGTGTCACCAAAACTAACGTTGTGCCATGGGATGAGTTCAATTCAAACAACAACTCGACAATTTTGGCAGCCGTTTGTTGGTCTAGGTTGCCTGTGGGTTCATCGGCAAAAAGAATTTTTGGCTTAATCATAAATGCGCGCGCCAACGCGACCCTTTGTTGCTCACCACCCGATAGTTGAGACGGCAAGTGATCAAGCCTGTCTTTCAAGCCTACTGATTCAAGCAGAGCAGTCGCGCGTTCGATGTCTTCGTCTGCTCCCTTCAACAAACAAGGTAACGTGACATTTTGCAGCGCAGAAAGGCTTGGAATTAACAAGAAGCTTTGAAATACAAACCCTACCGATTCACTGCGGATCTTAGCCCTTGCCTCATCATCAAGCAGTGAAAGTGGCTGTCCTAATAAACTGATTTCGCCTTTCGTTGGTACATCAAGACCAGCTAACAGCGTCATTAGGGTCGATTTACCTGCACCAGACGTGCCTACGATCGCGACCGTTTCGCCTTCACGAATATCGATATCAACGCGCTCTAGGATTGTTAAATGTTCTTGATTAGTAGACACTGTCTTGGAAACAGCTTCTGCTTTAATGATGGATGTATGCATGACTCGACTAATTTCCTTTTTATTTTTTATTTTATTTTCAACCGCTTCTTTAGCTCAAGGCTCTGCGTCAGCTCAAGATTCAAAGTTATTGGTACTTGGCGATAGTTTGAGTGCTGGTTACAACATGGACATCAAACAGAGTTGGCCAAGTTTGTTGCCAGACGCGCTAGCAAAACATGATAAAGCGGTTACCGTGGTTAACGGGAGTATCTCTGGTGACACAACGGGCAATGGTTTAGCTCGTTTGCCTCAACTACTTGAAGAACATGCTCCAGACACCGTTCTTATCGAACTTGGTGCGAATGATGGACTTCGTGGTTTCCCACCTAAGCTGATGTCTGCAAATCTTGAGCAGATCATTGAGCAGATAAAAGCTGCGGGCGCCAAACCTATAATGATGCAGATTAAAATCCCACCAAATTACGGAAAGCGTTACAACCAGCAGTTTGAATACGTTTTTGCAGCGCTTGCTGATCAACAAAACGTGCCACTTTTGCCGTTTTTCCTAGAGCATATCATCCTCAAACCTGAGTGGATGATGAACGATGGACTGCATCCAAAACCAGAAGCTCAACCTTGGATTGCTGAATTCGTCGCCGAAGAATTATATCAGTATCTTTAAGTTTTAATGGTCTAGCTCAATAAATTTTACACAGCTTTACGTTAGCCTGAGTGCATATCACCGTTAACTGTAAGGTTATTTATGCTGATCGAACCTGTTATCAAGGGTGTGGTAGCCAAAAGCGCTCACCCTCTTGGCTGTCAAGAAGCCGTAAAGCAACAAATCAAGTTTGTTAAGAGTGCGCCGCAAATCAAAGATGGCCCTAAACGAGTACTGATTATCGGCGCTTCCTCAGGCTTTGGCCTTGCCGCTCGTATTGCCCTTACCTTTGGCGGCGCAAAAGCTGACACTATCGGCGTCTCATTCGAGCGCGATCCAAACGAAAAATCCCTAGGTAGTGCTGGTTGGTACAACAACATCTACTTCAAAAAAGAAGCCGAACGAGAGCAACGCACTGCTATCAACATCGTTGGCGACGCATTTTCGCAAGAAACACGCTCACAAGTTGTCGAAGCCATTGAAACCTACTTCGAAGGTGAAGTCGATCTCATCATTTACAGCTTAGCCGCAGGTGTGAGACCAAAACCAGACTCCGATGAATTTTGGCGCTCAGCTATTAAACCGATTGGCGAAAGCGTTACTGGCGCGACGATTTCCCTTGAGCACGACGACTGGGTGACCAACACGCTCGACGCTGCAACAGAAGAAGAAGCCGAAAGCACACTCAAAGTGATGGGAGGCGAAGATTGGGAACAATGGATAGATGAGCTCATCAACGCAGAATCTATTGCTCCGGGTTGTAAGACAATCGCGTTTTCTTATGTGGGTCCAGAAGTCACACATCCTATCTATTTAGACGGTACATTGGGACGCGCTAAGATCGACCTTCACCAAACCAGCCACGCTCTTAATCTAGAGTTAGCTAACTTTGATGGCAACGCTTACGCGGCGGTATGTAAAGCCCTAGTCACTAAAGCGAGCGTTTTCATCCCTGGATTAAGCCCTTACTTACTTGCTTTGTATAAGGTGATGAAAGAGAAAGAGACCCACGAAGGTTGTATCCAACAAATGCAGCGTCTGTTTGGCAGTAAACTTTATGGTCAATCCAAAGTACCACTTGATGGTGAGCGATTGATCCGTATGGATGATTGGGAATTAGACCCAGAAACCCAAGCGCACGTAACTGAACTGCTAGAAAAGATGGACGAAAATAACTTCCAAACCTTAGGGGATTACCAAGGGTTTAAAGAAGAATTTCTACAATTAAATGGGTTTGCTCAACCATCGGTAGATTATAGCCAGAAACTTAATACAGAAGATTTTATAAAGTTAAAGCCTTAATCTAAAATTATCTCATTACTGAGACCCGGATTCACATTTGAAAACCTCTGCATAATTGCGGAGGTTTTTTCGTGCAACATTTCTTATACTTAGTTAACGTAAGATTCACAGTTTTCTTTGGTTCATCATAATTAACACAGGATGTGTTGATGCATTTAGCATAATTGACTCGGAGTCATATGAAGAAAATAAAAACTCTCGATTTAGATATCCCAGACGATATGGAGCACGGTTGGCAGAATATTGTCGACCTCTTAGCTCAAATTACTCAAGTGCCCGCAGCACTAATCATGCGTGTTCACGCCAATTACATTGAAGTTTTTTCAACCAGTCGTAGCGAGAACAACCCATACAACAAAGGTGATTCTGAAACGCTGGGGAATGGGCTGTACTGCGAAACAGTGATGGAAACTCAACGACAGCTTCTTGTGCCTAACGCGCTTGCCGATCCTAAGTGGGACAACAACCCAGACATCAAACTCGGCTTAGTCTCCTATTGTGGTATTCCATTACTTTGGCCTAACGGTGAACTGTTTGGCACCATTTGTATCTTGGACTCGAAAGAGAATCACTACACCCCTACTTATATCAAACTGTTAGAGAGCTTTCGGACTTCGATTGAATCTCAGCTTAAAACCCTATTCCAACACGCCAAGCTTACCCAAATGAATCGCGACCTAAAAAACCGCGTTTACAATCGCACTAAAGATCTCGCGAGCCTTAATTACTCGTTGAATCAAGAAATTGATAAACGAAAAGCGGCTGAACAGAAGATTAACTTCCAAAAGAATCACGACCTCGGCACCGGCTTTTTAAACCGAAACGCATTTGAATCTCGCTTAAACCACAAGCTACTGTCACAGAGAAGGCTGACAGACAGCTCATTTGCAGTCGTTCATATTGGTTTTACCAACGGTAGACGCATACAAGCACGCTACGGCTATAACGCGTTAGACCAAGTGCTTGTTGAATACCGAAAACGCATCGACTGTATTTCTGATATCGATGTATTAACTGCACGCCCTACTTCGGTTGACCTCGTATTGGCGTTTAGCGTTAAAGATTTACACCATCGCCTTGAAGAACTTTGCCAGACGCTCGTTAAAGTTGGTCATTCAGAATTCGACATCGAAAGTGACAAAGTGCATTTGCACGCGTTTATTGGGATTGCAATTACGAACGACGAAGATGACGCGGAAAGCATTCTGCAGAAATCTTCTGAAGCGATGTTAGCCTGCAAAGATTCAGGACAAAAGTTCGCTTACTACTCTCAATCCCATACCGAAGAACAAACTCACATTAATAAGATCGAAGGCTATTTGCTTCAAGCCGTTCGTAATGATGACCTTATGCTCTACTTTCAACCCAAAGTTAGCCCGTTGACGCATCGCTGGGTCGGTGCTGAAGCTTTGCTTCGTTGGCGACATCCTGTTTTGGGTGATATCTCTAACGAAACCCTGATCCACATGGCTGAACAAAACGGTTTGATTTTCGAAGTGGGCAGCTTTGTTTTACGCAATGCGATTGAAAAAGCCAAAGAGTGGTCCGAATACGTTGAAGATTTCAAGATGGCTGTGAATGTGTCTGCAATTCAACTCAAGAACGTACACTTTGCGGAACAAGTGGTTCACCTACTCGAAACCTATCATTTAGAGCCTCGTTTCTTAGAACTTGAAGTTACGGAGAGTGGACTGATAGCAGATGAAGTGGTTGCCAAGAATACCTTGGGATCTTTGCACGATATTGGCGTTACATTGTCACTAGATGACTTCGGTACGGGCTACGCCTCCTTCAGTTATCTGAAGAAGTTCCCATTCGACACCATTAAGATTGATAAGAGCTTTATCGACCAAATGCTCAACTCACACGAAGACTCGGAAATTGTTCGTTCTATTGTCCAAATTGCCAAAAAGCTCGACTTAAAAGTGACGATTGAAGGCATAGAAACGGAGGTTCAGGAGCAATTTATTATTAACGAAGGCTGCGATGTGGGCCAAGGTTACCTTTACGGAAGACCAATGCCGAGCCAAGAATTCGAACACAGCTTAATCAATCAAAACTATTTGGGGACAACTCGTTACGCTTAAAGCGAAAAAGAGCAGTTAGTTTTGGATTTAGGCCTACTTTCTCTTTACTCTAAAGGTGGTGATTTTTATAATCGCCGCCTTTCTGTTTTTATCTTTCCCCTTATATAGGCATTCCTCGTTATGGATCAGTTGACTGCAAAGCTTAAAAAGCTCGAAAAACAAAACTACCGTGCATATCAACAAATTAAAGGTCAATACGACTTTGCTGATTTTGAATTACACATCGACCACATCCAAGGTGACCCATACGCGTCAGCTTCTCGTTTTCGTGCAACGCGCGCGTGGTCTTTGACCGGGTTAGATTGGCTGAAAGAAAAATCTTACGAATACCAAGTAGCCGCTCGTGACTTTATCGCACGTAGCTTCTCTGAGTTCGCGAAACAAGAGTCGACCGTTTCTATCGCGCTGACGGGTCAAACCGTATTAGACAACACAGCTGTTGTATTCACAGACCACGGCATCGAAATTCGTTTCCGTATTAATTTACCAGCTGATGGTCGTAGCATTCTTGCTAAGAAAGCGAACAACATCATCACTTTCTACTTACCGAAGTTTATTCGTCGCGCGACGCTTGAGCGTGAGTTAAACATCGATGCAATGATCAAACATTGTGAAACGATTGAAGACCAAGAAGCGCTGCGTGCTCAATTGGATGAAAACAACCTAGCCGCTTTCGTTGCAAACGGCAGTGTGTTACCTCGTATCGCGGGTAACTGCGACCTTCCAATGAAAGACGCGGTACCTTTCGCGGCTCCAGAATCATTGAGTGTTACGTTAAATACTCCAAACCAAGGTGACGTGACCGGCCTAGGCATTCCAAAAGGCATTACGCTGATCGTTGGTGGTGGTTTCCATGGTAAATCGACACTGTTGAACGCCGTTGAACGTTCTATCTACAACCATATTCCTGGTGACGGTCGCGAAGGCATTGTAACTGCGATTGATACGATGAAGATCCGCGCTGAAGATGGTCGATGTGTGCACAGCTTGAACCTGTCAAACTACATCAACCATTTACCAATGCAGAAAGACACATCTGACTTCAGCACACAAGATGCGTCAGGTTCTACGTCTCAAGCGGCTTGGTTACAAGAATCGATTGAAGCCGGCGTTCAAACTCTACTTATCGATGAAGATACGTCAGCGACTAACTTCATGATTCGTGACGAGCGTATGCAAGCGCTAGTGTCAAAAGGCGATGAGCCAATCACACCACTTGTCGACCGCATTGGTCAGCTTCGTGAAGAGATGGATATCTCTACCATTGTTGTAATGGGTGGCTCTGGTGATTACCTAGATGTCGCGAACACTGTGATTCAAATGCACGACTACCAAGCGGTAGATGTGACTGAAAAAGCAAAAGACGTGATTGCTCAGCACCCTACTCAGCGTACTAACGAATGTGAAACTGCTTTAGAAACGTTTGTACCGCGTTCATTGAACCGTGCTTCACTGATGAACATTCTGACTGACGGTAAATTCCGTGTTAATGCTAAAGGCAAAGAGTCACTGCGTTTTGGTAAAGAGTTTGCAGACCTTTCTGCGCTTGAGCAATTAGAATCACCGTCTGAAGTGAATGCGATCGGTTGGGCTTGGTTCCAATTCGCACAAACTCCAGGTTGGTCAAACAACCCTGCTAAAGAGTTTAACGCTATTTTAGAAAACGAATGGCACGCTAACATGCCTAACTACGGTGACCTAGCGAAACCAAGAACGTTAGATGTGATGGCTGCTCTGAACCGTATGCGTAAATCTCAGTTCAAGCCTTCGAACTGATTTCGTTAAATATCGGATTTATTGTGCTTCTAGGTTTTTGAAGTTTTAATCTTCTAATTTACTAAAGCTTCTAAGCCACTAAATAAGCAAATTAACCTTCTACGGCTCTCATTCTGAGGGCCGTAAATTTATCTAACCTCTTTTGACCTAACCCCTAGTGTCGTCAAAACTCTTGAACTTTATAAATTCATAAAACCAATCTTTACATCAATTACTTATCATCTTTTGTAATGAGAAAATTAAAGGCACTGTTTACCGCCATCTAATGCTGTCGATCCCTCAAAACATGACACAGCTTTTACAAAACCCTAGTGATATTCAGATAAAGTCCCGATTCGACAAGTGTAACAGACCCTTGAGGCTTCAATGAATCATAAACGCGTTAAGATGCGTGACCATAAAATCGAAGTGAACCTATTCAAAAACCGCGTAATCGTCGCGTTTTGTGGGATCTTGATGTTCACTCTTGTCTTAGTCGGCAATCTATACCGACTTCAAGTTGAAAATTTTAAAAGCTATCAAACTCGTGCCGATGGCAACAGAATCAAAGTATTACCTATCGCCCCTACTCGTGGACTTATTTACGACCGTAACGGCGTGTTACTTGCAGAGAACAAGCTTGTCTTTGATCTAACCATGATTCCTGAGCAAACCGATGATGTCGATGCAATGCTCGCCAAGCTAGACAAATATGTCCCCCGTGATGCAGAGCAGATCGCTCGTTTCAAAAAACGCTATCACAACACCCGCCGTTTTAAATCTGTGACTATTCTAGAGAACTTAACGGAGGAAGAGATCGCCAAGTTCTCCGTGCACCAGTACCAGTTCCCCGGCTTATCTATCGATACCAGCTTAAAGCGTTTTTACCCGAATGGTGAGGTGCTTACCCATGTTCTTGGTTACGTGGCGCACATCAATGATAGCGATCTCAGAAAGCTTGAAGAACAAGGGATAGAAGCGAATTATCAAGCTACAACAATCATAGGAAAACTGGGTGTTGAACGTTATTACGAAGATATTCTGCACGGCACCAAAGGTTATCAAGAAGTCGAAGTAAACAGCCGTGGGCGAATAGTCCGAACCATTGAGTACGTGCCGCCAGTAGCTGGTAAAGATATCGTGTTAAATATTGACCTTGAGCTGCAAAAATACGTCTTTGAGCAACTTGATCACCGAACTGGAAGCGCGGTTATTCTCGATCCGAAAGACAACAGCGTGTTGGCGATGGCATCAAGCCCGAGTTACGACCCTAACCTATTTGTCGACGGCATTTCGAGTAAGAACTACCAACGTTTATTGAATGATCCGGCTCACCCGTTGGTTAACCGCACCACTCTAGGCGTTTATCCTCCTGCCTCAACCGTTAAACCATTTATGGCTGTGGCAGGACTGCAAGAACATGTCATCTCTGAAGATACCATCCGTAACGACCATGGCGTTTGGAGAATTCCTGGCTCTAAACGAAACTCTAAATCGTGGCGTGACTGGAAACGTTGGGGTCACGGACCTGTCGATGTCACTCAAGCCATTGAAGAGTCGGTAGATTCATTCTTCTATCAAACCGCTTTCGATTTGGGTATTGACCGAATTTCAAGTTGGATGAACCGATTTGGATTTGGTGAACCGACAGGCATTGATATCTATGAAGAAAGTACCGCCAACATGCCGACTCGAGAATGGAAGATGATGCGTTATCGCACCCCTTGGTATCAGGGTGACACAGTTCCGATTGGTATTGGCCAAGGTTATTGGACATCGACACCTATGCAACTTGCTAAAGCAACGTCAGTATTGGTTAATCATGGTAAGGTGATGCCACCTCATATCTTAAGAGCCACCTTAGATCATGGTGAAGATTTCAGTACACAACAACTTGTCGAACCGGAGCCAATGCCCTCAATCACCGAAGTACCGGATAGAATTTGGGATGTGCCAATCAATGCGATGCGACTCGTAAACCACGGTAATCGAGGCAGCGGCAGACGTGCATTTAAGGGAACTGAATACACGAGCGGCGGTAAATCAGGAACTGCACAAGTCTTTGATCTTGCGAAAGACCAGGTCTACAACTCGAAGAAACTCGCTAGACACTTGCTTGACCATGCGCTTTACACGGCTTTCGCACCGTATGAACACCCTGAATATGTCGCAACTGTGGTTATTGAACACGGTAACGGTGGCTCAAAAGTTGGTGCGCCTTATATCCGTAAAGTACTCGACTATGCCTTTGAACATAAAAGTGGTGAGAGCAAAGATCACTCATAACACCAATAACTTAAGTCGCTACAGCACATAGCGTAATAACAACAAAGCCCCACTTGTGTCACTCACAATGTGGGGCTTTCTGTTTTAGGGTTCTAAGCAATTAGACAGCTAAAAATGCCTGTCGATTATGAGCTTCTTAATACATGCCATGCTTCACAGAGCGTCTGAAATTTTGCGGTGTTGCCTTCGTCTCTGTCCGGATGCCATCTCAATGCCAGTTGTCGCCAACGTTTTCTAATTTCATGGTGTGTCGCGTCTAAAGGTAACTCAAACAGGTTCAATGCTCGACTTCGATCCATATCGAGTTCATCACCACCCACATACTTTCTATACCGAGTCCAAAATTCATTCAACAGCCTTTTGACTTCACCTTCATCCGCTTCATAGTTAACCCAATTAATGTAGTATTCTCGAAGTGGGTCTTGATGATCGATGCTGTGACTGCTTCCGTGATAACGACCATTCATCAATTCGATGTCCATCGCTTGGACTTGGAGCCAACCATCTGGGTGTAAGGTTTCTTGAAGCTGATAAAGCGCATTCATGATAAGGAAGTTCTTTTTAAACAACTCTTTCTCAGGCACAGCATCCAACACTGGCACAAACCCAAGATCGTTCAGATGAGCTGCCAATGTGTGTACTTTCCATCCGCTTGGCTTTTGCTTAAGCACTTCCATTATCGGCCAAAGCAATGGGTTTTCCATATGCCAATGAAAGTTTGCTCTCACATCTTGATAATTCGACATAGTTGACTCAGTTAGCTTCTCTGAATTAATGGATTTCTAGAACTGTGGATACTATAAGTAACCTGTTTCGCATCCGTTGCGTATCTTCTTTAATTGAAAGCGATTTTCTAAGATTTGTCGAGCTTAAGGACAAACAACTTTCTAACGTTTGGCTTAAAGGCACCTTTTATCGTCAAAACTGAGTACCATTTCGTTGAATACAACCATTAGGGCGTGTTGACCTTTCGCGGTTAAATTTTGTTCGAGATAAAAGCGTTTTAATCGCGGCGAGGGAGAAGTAGCCTAGTCATTCTAAGCAAATCTCCCTCAACAAAGAGTAAAACGCTTTTAGCCGAACCCTTCGGGCAGCGTTTGCTGGTCATTTCTACTACGTTATCGGCTTCTCATGTAGGCTAGCTACACATCGATGCCTCTGCCTTGTATAAATACCCAGCAACTCGCTGCAAAAATCAGCTCGAAAGATCAACACGCCCTAGTAATAAAGCCGCAATTCTTTGGTACGGATACAAAAAAGGTCAGCGACTTAGCTGACCTTTCACATCTATCCCAATTTTAGGGACGAAGCATTGAACTGACTAGATAACGCCAAGCTCTCTTAGACGTTCCATTAGGTATTCGTTTGCTGTGTACTTTTCAGATAGCACTACTTCTGGTTTCGGGTGAAGGAATAGAGGCAAAGAGATACGAGACTTCTCTTGGCGTTCACCTGATGGGTTGATTACACGGTGAGTTGTCGATGGGAAGTAACCACCAGATGCTTCTTGAAGCATGTCACCGATGTTGATGATCATGTTACCGAAGTCACATGGAACATCTAGCCACTCGTCATTTTGAGCTTTAACTTGAAGGCCCGGCTCGCTTGCAGCAGGAAGAACCGTCAGTAAGTTGATGTCTTCGTGTGCCGCAGCGCGGATTGCACCTGGCTCTTCATCACCTTGCATTGGTGGGTAGTGAAGAACACGAAGCAGAGTCTGTTCACTGCCGTTGATCATTTCTGATAACGCAATAGAGAATTTCTCTTGTACTTCTTTAGGAGCATGAGCTTCAACCCAACCTAGCAGCTCTTGAGCAAAAGCATTCGCACGTTGGTAGTAATCTAGAATCTGTTCTTTCAGCTGTTCAGGGATTTGGCCCCAAGGGTATACGTGAAAGTACTCTTTGATGTCTTTTACAGTGTGGCCTTTAGCAACTTCAGACACTGAAGGTGGAAAATATCCATCTTGTGTTTCAACATTAAAGTGGAAGTTCTCTTTTTCTTCAGAGATGAAGAATTGGTACCAGTTTTCGTAAATTGACTCAACAAGCTCTTTCGGGATTGGGTGGTTCTTAAGAACACCAAAACCAGTTTCACGTAGAGAGCGAACAAATTGTTCTGCTGCGTCGTCAGCAAGGTAATCGACAGTTTCCAGTTTCATGACTTTCTTTCTTGTTATGTAGTAATAGAGCGATTTTAAGGATCGCTTTGTTGTAAATCAAACTTTTGTGAAACTCTCGCAACCGTTTGTCTAGATACTGGGCGATAACGCCGGTTTTCAACAAATATGGTGATTAGAGCACAATTGAACACTGTTCATTATTGTGTAACTATACATGAAACTAATACAGGATTTGATGATGACAATTACGCCACTTGCTCAAAATAGACCATTACTGTCATTGACGACGCTGTATCTGATTGTGTTTCTATTTTCAGCGTTTGCTCCCTCTTCAAGAGCGGTATGGATTGCCGAAATTGTCCCAGCGCTTGCGATATTGGTGGGAATCTGGTGGTTATCAACAAAGCTCACCTTCACTAAGACAGCTTACGTTTTAATGTTTATCTGGCTAATTTTGCATACGATAGGCGCGAAATATACCTTCGCAGAAGTGCCATTTGATTGGTTCAACAACATGATAGGTTCTGAGCGTAATAACTTTGATCGTGTCGCGCATTTCTCAATTGGCCTTTATGCTTACCCACTCGCTGAGTACTTGATTCGTAAAAAACTGGCTCAACCGGTGCTGGCATGTTTCTTTGCGCTATTTGCGATCATGAGTGTGGCTGCAGGTTATGAAATTATCGAGTGGTGGTACGCGGAGATTGCAGGTGGTGATGAAGGTATCGCGTTCCTTGGCTCACAAGGTGATATTTGGGATGCACAGAAAGATATGCTGTGTGACACCACGGGCGCAATTGTCTCGCTATTACTTCTTAAGCTTCAAGGGCGTGTCAGAGCTTAAAGCTTTATTCTGAGTATCAAAAGTAACGTTGAAATGCCAAACACAAACTGTGCTGTGGCATTTTTTGTTTCACCGTGGCGGGTTATTTCATCGTTACCTTACCACCAACAAACTTGTAGGCTGGCGTACCTCGAACCAAAGTGTCACGCGCAAATTCAATCCCGCATTCAGGGCACACACATGGCTCTGTCGTGAAATCTTCAACGATACGCTCCTTAAAACATTTCACGAGTGCACCTTTGCCACCTTTCCGATACTTAAAAAGCTGCGTTTTACATTTGGCACAGAAAATCTGAACCGTCTTGGTCGGTTGTTTCTTGTTTGGTTTAGCCATAGAAGTTAATGATTGAACTCTTTATTTCTTAAGTTTAGGGGCGACAAGAACCAAGCTTATCCCTAGAAGTATAACGGTTAATGAGACTATAAATTGCATAGTGACAGGTTCAGATAACAGTAATACACCACCAAGTGTTGCGATAACTGGAACAGAAAGCTGTGCAATAGACGCAACCACGGTATTCAGTTTTTTCACTACGTAATACCACAAACTATAACCCACACCGGAAGCCACCGAGCCCGATATAACCGCGTAAATCAAACCTGGTTCAGTGATAGACACTTGCGTTAACGCATTAGGTATCAAAATTAATAAGCTCAATGCCACAAGGATAACTAGCGAACTGAATCCAAAGTTAGCGGTGGTCGATTGCAGTGCGTTTGACGATGTCTTTCCTGCCAATGTGTAAATACCCCAACCAACTCCGGCCAGAGACATCAAGATAATAGAAACTAAGTCGGGTACTTGAGTCGATTCCGTTGGCATTAACAAGTAAACAAGCCCTGCCACAGATAACAAACACCCGCCCCACTCAATGAGCGACATTCTGTTTCCAGAAAACAGGTGCGCGGCAATCATCGTAAATTGCACTGCGACAAACAACACCAGAGCACCAAGACCTGCGCCGAGCTCTAAGTAAGCAAACGAGAAACCAAACATATACACGAGCAGTGACAGTATTGACGTGAATTGAAACTGTGATTTTAGCCTTGTGTATAGCGATGTGTTGTTTGTTAACACACGTCTAGCTTTAGATTGGGAAGACAAAGTTAATAAAATCAGAAGCGTAAGCGCACCAGATAAGATGCGAACGATCGAAAAGCTCAAAGGATCAATCGTTTGATCCATTAAGGCCCAGCGACACAAAACTGAATTCGCAGCAAATGCCACCAGCGTAATAAATGTAACCATCAGAGTTTGCATCGTTTTTCCTAAATGAGTTATTTGGTCCTAATTGAGTTTTCTTGGATTTCAATCAACGTCAGGCTTCACCCAAACTTGGCTAAAGTCGAACCAACCTAATGCATTACATTTCGCGTTTTGCAACGTACCACATTGATCTTTATTGACGCCTAACCAGCAATGGAACATCGGGATCAATTGATTGCTTTGGACTAGTTGTTTACCTAACTGTCTTGCTGGGAATTGCTCGAATTCACCAGAACGCCAACGGTCAATCATGTGACACCATTGGTCGAAGTCTTCTGCCGGGCTAGATTCATCAAGAAAACTGTAGTCCATTAGCCAACCGGCTAAAGCGTCGTCTCTGTTATTAGCGATACCCATAGGGTTAATCCAAATATCGACATCATCAGCGTGTGGAGGATCGGTTTCGTAACCGTAAAGATCAACATCGACGTTGAATTGCTTCAGCACCGTGACAATCGCCTTGGCAAGCGTTGGAAACATTGGGTGTTGGCATTGATACGCCAATCTTATGGTTGGTTTGGAATTTGCTGGTGGACAAACTGGCACCTTCAATTTGATGTCATACCAACCGGGTTTTATCCCATAAGCGTGTAACACGCCCAAATCGATAACAGTCTCTTTTGGAATATGAACAAACAGATCCGCCGCATTCAACGCGTTAGATAAAAACTGTGCCCATGCGGGATCTTGTGCAATACCCTTCTTTCTATTGAGCAGTAAATACGTGCAACCAGGATCGAGTTCTACTTCATCGCTATCGCCACGGTCGGCCATAACAGGCTTAGATAGGCTTGGGTAAACCATTGAAGAATAAGCCTCATCCACCACCCAAACTTCAACGCGATCAATTAACGGTCTGAAACCAAAGTACCCATTGAAAGCGGTTAACACGAGTTGTTTCTCGTCGTTCTTTTCAATGCGATAAGGTCCCGTTCCAATCGGTCGAATATCGTAGTCTTCACCACGTAAAGTGATCGGTAATGTGACTTTAGCGACCGATTCCGTTAGTGCGAGGGGAAAATACTTGTCTGGACGTGTGAGAAAAACATCTACTACACAATTTGCAGGTGAAGAGACATCTTTGATATGCGAAAACATGTTGAGAGGTTCGAGTGCAAGCAGTGTATCCACAACATGATTGGTTAACAGAGGTTCCCCGTTATGGAAACGAACACCGGGTCTCAAGAAGAATCGCCATTGGTAATCGCTGATTTTTTGCCATGAATGAGCAAGATCGGGTTGAAGTTGGTCATTCTCATCTAGACGAGTCAACCCACTGAATACCTGACAAGCGATATGTTGCTCTGAACGACGCATCGATTTGGTTGGGTTAAGCATTGAAAGCGGCCGGTAATAAGGCAAACGAATAACTTGTTCGCCTTCTTGATACTGTACGCCCAAGTAGTTTTGAATAACTTGCGTGAGTTTGGCAGCATTGTGATCAAGCACTGACAGCGCCTGTCCAATTTTTCCTTCCTGCAAGTAGCGTCTTGCTAAGTTCTCGCTGACATCACAACGATTCTGTTTAAAGATAAGTTGAGATAACTTTCCTCGACCTGCTGCAGGTAACCATTCTACCCACCCTTCTTCTTCAAGCTTGTTGAGTACCATTCGGGCATTACGACGGGTACAACAAAGCACATCCGTGATGTCGTCGAGTTGAACATCAGAATCTTTACCATCGAAGTATTCAAACAGGGTTTCAAATTGAACGCGAAGTCTTGGGCTGCTCATAAAGAGGAAAACTTATTCAAAGGACATTGAATTCAGTTTCCCTATTTTATGGCGTAAAATCAATATTACTGACACAATTTTATTGTGAATTATGAGTACGACATCCTAAGATGTTATTCAATCTTAAGGGTTAAGTGCCTTTACCGTAAAGGATTACATTACATCGCAGCCAATTTCATTAGCGATTTCACGGAGCTGCTGTTCATCGTCTAATTTTATCGACCATTTACACTCAGAACCGTTAGCTGAAATAACATTTGCCCCTTTTCCGATCAATTGAATTGCATCAACTTGGGCTTGCAGCGTGACTCTATGCTCCCCATCTAAACGAACAACCAATTCATGTGCGGTTGCGATGACTTTTCCACTTTTAAACGTTATGACCATGGGCTTCTCGGGTTACTTCTTTAAATACTGATTGCTTGTTCTAAGTACTGATTACTTCTTCTAAAGACAAAACCAGCGTACGACTGCCTAGTCTGTTATCGCTTATGTTTCTTAACGGCAATGGTTAAACGGCTGGTACAAACTAAGCGTTGACGATCATCAGTGATATTGATCTGCCATACTTGAGTAGAGACGCCCAAGTGAATAGGCTCAGCAGTACCAATGACATGCCCTTCACGCATTGACCTTACGTGGTTCGCATTGATATCGAGCCCAACGCAATAATAGCCTTCTGGTACGCAGAAGTTTGCAGCCAATGAGCCAAGCGTTTCTGCTAGCACAACCGATGCGCCGCCATGAAGCATACCCAGTGGTTGGTGCGTAAAGTGACAAACCGGCATGGTTGCTACCAAAGAATTGTCATTTACTTCGGTGTAAACAATGTTGAGGTGTTCAATTAAGGTATTTTTTGAGGTCGCGTTGAAGGTATCTAGGTCAACGGGCTTTTTCCAAATACTCATATAGGTTCCTTAATTATTGATCTTGTTTTCGCGTGCATAGCTTTTTTCTATATTACCGCTGTTAGTTATCTTACAGCCCTTAGCTATTACGCAAGTTGATGTTAACATGCATAAAAACCGAATACACAGAGGATATTGTATGACGTCATGGATGAAGTTTGCCTCGCTTCTCACACTTGCAGGCCTAACCGCGTGTAGCGCTTCTCCGACAGGCAGAAACCAATTGCTGCTTTTTTCAGATAAAGACATGTCTCAGCTTGGAGCACAGTCTTTTGAACAAATGAAAAAAGAACAACCCATCAGCAAAGATGCCAAAACTAACGCTTATGTACAGTGCGTAGCGAACAGCATCACTCAATATATTCCTAAACAAGGTTTTAGTGAATGGGAAGTTGTTGTGTTTGATAGTGATCAAGTGAACGCATTCGCCCTACCTGGCGGAAAAATCGGTGTATACACAGGGTTACTCAAGGTTGCAGTCAATCAAGACCAACTCGCGACGGTTATCGGTCACGAAGTGGCACACGTTTTAGCGGACCACAGTAATGAGCGCCTTTCTCAGTCTCAAATCGCTAATACGGGCTTATCTATTACTAACGTTGCGTTAGGTGCATCAGAATACAAACAGTATCAAGGTATGACGATGGCCGCGTTAGGGTTAGGCGTTCAATATGGCGTTATTCTACCGTATGGGCGAACTCAAGAGTCTGAAGCCGATGTTGTTGGTTTAGAGTATATGGCTCAAGCAGGTTTCGATCCAAACCAAAGTGTCAACTTGTGGCAAAACATGGCGAAAGCATCAGGGGGTAATCAACCGCCAGAGTTGCTTTCTACGCACCCTTCCCACAGTACGCGTATTAAAGATCTACAAGCAACGATAAAAACGCTTCCTCAATCAGGTTCACCAAGACCAAATTGCAAAGCGTAATCTAAGTAAGAATCGCCTAGCTGGTGTAAATACAAAATGCCCTATCCATATTGGTTAGGGCATTTTCAGTTTCTTGCTTGCTAACAGTTCAAGTGCACTAAGCAGCTGGATAATTCCAACAACAGAAACTCACTCGTTAAGTACCAAGAATTTGTAATGGTAGGCTTAATAGCTGATCACCAGTAGATGCAAAATACCAGATAACACCAATCAAACTGCTCACTAAACCTACATACCAAACGAACGACACGACTTGCCCGTATTTGTCTAACGGTAACAAGTGACTGTGATGACGTCCTTTCCATTCAAACAGTATTTCAACACTGCCCATGATCAATAAGAAACCAAACAGGGTTAAATTCAACTGATAACTCAATACCACACCAGCAACGGCAGCCGCGACACAAAGTACAATGCCAAGCACACTGTTCATCGAGAAACTGATACTTTTAAGAACATGTCCGCCATCGAGAGGCAAAATCGGCAATAGATTGAACAGGTTTAATAGAGCATTAAATACTGCAAGGCCGGCAAAGAACATTTCGCCAGTCGCCCAATACAGCACCATAAATACTAACGACAATATCAGGCCGAACAATGGCCCCATGATTGAGATAACCACATCTTGCCAACGCGTATTAATCTTTTCATCGGATAACGCCAAGCCACCAAGAAATGGTATCAAATAGATCCCTTTGGTTTTCATGCCGAAGTATTTCATCGCTCTAATATGACCGTACTCATGGAACATTAAACAGGCGATTAAGGCCAAAGCGAACTGAATTGAAAACAACCATGAATAGGCCGCTAAACTCGCAGAAGCAAGTACGACCTTGATTAGCTTGGCGCTTTTAAGCGCTTTCATACCAAGCGACACCAACCCAATTAAGCTAAAACGCTTCTCTGGTTTAGGAGCGACAACAGGAGTTTGTTGTTCAATATCTTTGGTGTTTCGATTGCCTTCGGTAATGGTTTGCCCATTCACCGACGCTTTATACGTCATCTCAAACGGTTGCCACTGAACGGTCGATTCAACGTGACACTGCAACGTTTCTTCGCCAGCGCGTAGTGTAAATTCGTGTTTTCGGGCGTCTTCTTGGTCTGTGGTCGCATCTAATTGAGATACCAAAGTGTTATCCCAATACAACTGTTGCCACCCTGCCATTGATCCTTCTAAACGAAGCGGTTTACCAAGAAACTCTATCGCGAGTAATTCCAAACTTAAAATTCCAATTTAATGACTTCTAACGAGTGTCGATATTATGCCGATTTAGCGAATGGTGGTAAACAGAAACAAAGTTGTTACATATTGAGCTATTGAACACTATTTATACCGCAACGATGCATAAACACTCTGGTCACACCTCCAACCACGAATAAATTATTGATTATAATTATATTATCGATGTTAAAGTGCCGCCCCTTTAAAACATAACCTCACAAAATAACAACTCTTTCTTTGACTTTATATAAAACATGAATTTAACATGCCATTTACATTAGAGCTTCAACACCAAAAATGCTCAGTGTGTTTTCAAACCATAATAACGAAATTCGATGCCCTAGGAGGGTCAAGGATGAAAACAATACAACGCTCTCTCGTTTCACTTTCAGTACTATTTGCATGTAACTCACTTGCGGCTGGTTTCCAAGTTGCTGAGCATTCTGCCTCAGGTCTTGGTCGTGCCTTTTCAGGTGAAGGTGCAGTAGCTGATAACGCGAGTGTACTAGCGAGAAACCCCGCCGCAATGACCCTATTTGATACAGCCCAATTTTCAGGCGCGGTTTCTATCGTTGATCCAGAGGTTAACGTTTACGACGTTGACGCTAACGAGCATTCAAAAGATGTTGCTCCATTACAAGTCGTGCCAGCCGCATATTACATCAGCCCAATCAACGAAAAATGGGCTTGGGGTATCGGTATGTTCACCAATTATGGTGTTGCTACGGATTACCCTGATGACATCTCGGCAGGTGATATGGCTGGTGATACGTCGCTCTTATCTGTAAATCTAAATCCAAATATTGCGTATCGCGTGAATGAATCATTTAGCGTTGGTGCGGGTTTAAACCTTGTGTATGCGGAAGCTGAACTTACTCGCCATAAAGGCGAGCTCGCTAACTTTGTTGGTGGAAATCCATCTGACAAACTTATAGGCATGACCGGTGAAACATTTGCCTATGGTTGGAATGTTGGCGCGATGTATGAGCTGAACGAAAACAATCGCTTTAGTATCGCTTACCGCTCTTCTGTTGATCTTGATTTCGATGACGGTGAATTTACCAGCTATGATTCAGGTAGAGCAACATCTCCCAAGGTTGATGGTCGTCTTCAAATCGAGCTTCCTTCTATTCTGGAGCTTTCAGCATTTCACCAACTTAACGAACAATGGGCAATTCACTACGGTTGGCAACAAACTGATTGGAGTACTTTTAAGGAGTTAAAAGCAACAAGTCCAGATTGTACTGACAACGGTGTAGTAGGTCAGTGCTTCTACAAACCTGAAAAATATGAAGACAACAATCGATATTCACTAGGCGCAACGTACCAACTAAACAGTAAGTGGACATTAAGAGCTGGTTACGCTTATGACGAACAAGCTGGTGAAGCAACTTTAAGCATTCCTGATAGTGATCGTATGTGGTATAGCGCTGGCTTCACTTATGTTTGGAGCGAAAATATGACTGTCGATGCAGGATTCGCACTTGTTGTAAGTGATGACGGTGAGTTCACTGAGACAAATGGCGCTCAGCAAGAAAGGACTTTCGAAGCAGAAGGTACCGCTTACCTTTCTTCAGTTCAGCTTAACTACACTTTTAACTAAATCAGGATCGTATCATGAAACGTAACTTTAAGATCTCTCTACTATGTTCAGCGATCCTGCTAGCAGGTTGTGGCGACAACACCGAAAGTTCGGTAACAAGTAACCAACAACTTGAAGCCTATCTAGAAACGTCTTTGGCAAGAGCGACAACTCAAAAAATGCTCTTGCAAGGTAGTAATGCATCAGTTCCTTTAAGCAATAACCTATTATTTGACTCTACAGATGGCACGTTAGCGATCCCAACAGGTGGCGACGATAGCATTTCTAACCCAAAAGCAGCATTAAATTATGCCGATGGTTTTTCGACCAGCATGCCAATTTACATCGAGTTTGAAGGCGACGGTTTTGGTGATACTCCTGGAGTTGTTACTTCCGGAGTGACATTGTTGAAGCTTTCTAAAAAGCTAACAGACACATCCACAGCGGCTCAAGTACCAACACCTGTTGCTAGCTCTGAATACAAAGTTTACAAAGTAGGCTCAAACCTAGCAATTACACCTAATACTCCTTTTGATGAGAAGTCTGAATATTTGCTTGTTGTTACTGATGACGTTACAGATGTAAATGGTAACCCAGTAGGTACATCGCAAAGCTATGCGGCTCTCAAAACAGCCACTAAAACTTATTCAACCGGTGACTTAGCTAGTGCGCAAACTTTAATTAAAGGTCAAGAAGCTATAGCTGCCGCTGTTGGTATTGATGCGGAAAAGATTGTGTATTCAGCTTGGTTTACTACAACTTCTGTTGGTGATGTTCTTGCCTCTACAGCATCGTTGATTGGCGGAATGATTGATGCTGGGGCCCCACTTTCGACTTATTGGAATGGCAGCGCAAACCCAAATAATATCGATCTGACAAACGCTTACAATCTTAGTTTAGATTCCTCATCAACAACACCATTTGCTACAGCAATCGCTGCAGATGCTGACTTTAAAAAATATCTTGCCGATGACGATGCAACAGAAAATGCCACTTTGATTGGAGGGATAAATCTCCTTTACTCTAACGCTGGTATCAGCACTACGTCGGTAAACGTGACTAAAGGTACTGTTCAACTCCCATATTTCTTGGAAACCGATCCAACTAAGTTCTCTACAACGCCATTTGCATCAGCATTGGACAGTTTAGCGGTTATAAAAAGCGCACTAACGGATAACTCTACAAGTTCTTTCGTTGGTGGAGAGTTGGTTAAATTAGGATTAGACCCAACAAACCTTAGCGCAGCTGATGTCACGACTTTAATGGGAAAAACACTCACAAAGGACGCAAGTGGAACAGCTCTAGATAGTGATCGCATTGTCACTCAGTATTCACCAATACCACAAATTAAATCACTTGAAGCTGTTGATGTGCTTTTGTTTACTCCTGTGACTGACCCAATAACCGGGGTTGTAATCTACCAACACGGTATTACCTCTGTAAAAGAGAATGCGTATGCGTTTGCGGCAAACTTAACGGCTGAAGGTCTTGCTGTCATTGCAATTGACCACCCTATTCATGGGTCTCGTTCACTTGCCGGAGGTGCTATTTCAACTAACGATAATGCTCTGTACTACTTGAATCTAAGCGCTTTGCCCGTTGCGCGTGACAACATCCGTCAAAGTGCACTTGATGTAATAGGTCTTCGTATGGCACTTGAAAAAGTGGGGAATGACTTTACTGGTACACCATTAGCCGGAGTTGATGTAAAAGACACAACCGTTAAATTTATGGGCCACTCATTGGGCGGTATTACTGGATTTACGTCAGTAGCTACATCTGAAATTGCTGGTACACATAAATTTAGCTCGGCGGTATATGCTAATTCAGGTGGGCACATTGCTGAATTACTCTTCGCATCGGAAACCTTTGGCCCCGAAATTAAACACAATCTAGCTAAACAGTTAAATACAACGTATCGGGATTCAGTGGCTTCAGCTTGTACTGCGGCTGACATTGAAGATGGCGATTGCTATACCGCTTTTGCTAAGGAAAATCCAACTAGTGCCGCAGCAATTGAAACTGAATTAGTTGCATTTAAAGTCGCCGCTCAAACCCTTATTGACACGGTCGATCCACATTCAATAGCAAACACTGAGGACCAGTCATCAATTAGCTCTAGCTATCCAACGTTGTTGATCCAGTCGCAAAATGATGAAACGGTACCAAACAATGGCAATGATGATAATGGTGCACCGTTATCATATACGGCTTCATTTGTTGGCTCTGAAGGGTTAGATTCGACGTTAGGATTGACTGACTCAACAAAAGCTAGCCCTTCAACTGGGAATCGTGTGTTTGTTCAATATAACGAAATAGCTAAACACTCAACGATCATCGGACCGCAAGCAGACCTTTCTGATGCCACTCATACCCTATCAATGAGAGCTCAAGTAGCTGATTTCTTAGAATCGGATAGCCTTGATGCAGCAGCACCGGATGCTTTATTGGAATAACTAAGACTTAAGCTTTTCACTAAACCAAATGCCAGCCTAACCGCTGGCATTTTTGTCTCTGTCGTTCGAACAAGTCCCCTAGTTGACCGTTTGCATAAAACTTTAAAACACAAATGGTTGATCTCAGCTAAAATTAATCAAGACAGAATACCGTACGACCTCTTTCTTTATTGTAAATAAAGTGGATAATAGCCCCGTAATTTAATACCTAATAAATGTGAGTCCATTATGTCTTCTGAAGCTACTATGCTAGAACGCTGCCAATCTAAATGTGAACTATGTGGTTCTGATTCTTCTCTTACTGCATACGCAGTGCCGCCACACAGCCACGTAACAGTGGATCACGGCATCATGGTATGTGACAAATGTCTTGGTGAGATTGACGATCCTAAAGATATCAACCACTGGCGTTGTCTGACTGACAGCATGTGGAGCCAGGAAGCGCCAGTTCAAGTAACGGCATGGCGTCAACTTACTCGTCTGAACACAGAAAGCTGGGCTCAGGACGCGCTAGACATGATGTACCTTGAAGAAGAAACATCAGTTTGGGCACAAATCGGCATGTCTGCTGATGACAAGCCTCTTGATGTGAATGGCGTTGAACTTAAGAAAGGTGACGACGTAACAGTAATCAAAGACCTGCCAATCAAAGGTACTAACCAAGTGATTAAGCAAGGTACTGTTATTCGTGGTATCAGCGTTGGTGACGATCCTAAGCTTGTTTCTGGTAAAACAAACGGCGGTCAATCAATGTACGTAATCGCTGAGTTCTGCCGTAAGAAGTAATCTTACTGTAAGAAAGTGATAGAAAACGAAAAGGCGCTAATTAGCGCCTTTTTTCTTGGAAAAATTTAACCTATTCCGTTGTTCTAGAAACCACTGCCTACGTTAAAGTAGATAGCGCGTTCTTCATGGCTTTGCGCATAATCCATCCCAAGGTGCAAACCGTAACGTCTCGCGATTTGGTATCGAAAGCCGACACCTCCGGCATTGACGGTACTGTCGTGGCTTATGCCGTTATCTTGCTTTGCAACCCCTGAACCGTAAAACCCAGACACCTTCCAACGATGAGTGATGCTATACGTCAATTGGCCTTGAATTGTTTCAATCTCATCTCCTTGGTACCGATAAGATGACACCCCGCGTAACGACACGTACGGTTTCGCTGTGGGTGATACAAACAGGTCTTGCTGTTCGAAGCTTTGATAATTTGCAGCCAAGCCTAACGTCCATTTATTGGTAATTGGGATATAGGCTTCGCCATCTATGTTCAAATTTCGGTAATTGTAATCACTGCCAATCGCATCGTCGTACACCATGTAATCTGCAGACAATTTGTAACCTTTGGTTGGATAAAATAAATTATCTCTTGTGTCATATTCAGCCTCCAACCCTAAACCAGAAGTAACCGATTCGTTACCCAAAATTCGGTCTAAAACCATGTTATCAAATTCAATCTCAGACTTAGCTAATAACTGCTTTATTCCCAACATCCAAGGCGTATGCCCAATCCGGAACTGCACCTTTTGTGAAAGTACGGCTACCGAAGTTGACGTGCCTATTCTAAGGTCATGATCTATGGGGCCCCAGTTGATTGATGTGTACAAATCCAAATTCGCAACACCAAAGCCGCCGCCTCCTGTGTAACGAATGGAATCATTCATCCAAGATCGTCTATGGCCACCAAATACAAACCAAGTTTCGTTCTCTGTCCCTACTGCGCCCACTACTGACATTGCTGAGGGTACTAACTGCGCACCACCATCTATGGCAGAAAGAGCAGCTTGCTTTCTTTGTCGCTTTTCCTCATCCGTCTCATGTAAAAACAAACCAGCCACACCGCCGCCGTACCCCACCGCAGGCTCGGTAATCAAAATTGGGATAGGCAAAAAGCCATATGCGTTTTCCGCAAGGTGATGCCCCATATCAAATTGACCATCAACAGGATCATAAAACGACGCGAAAGAAGATGTTGTAAATAAAAAGCAGGAAAGAAGAACAATGCCGCCGCAGCGAGTCATAAAATTTGCCTCATAAAAAAGACCGGGTGACGAAACCCGGCCGAAAGTTTGCTTCCTTGCAATAAACATAGAAATTAAACACTTATTGCCAATAAAGGGGGTCCTTAATCGACGGGCATAGAATAGGCCAAATAATGGTGTTGCCCTACTCCTATATAGAGGATGTCGCCCTACAAAATTAAAGAGCTTTCGAGATGACAGAAACGCAAAAGGCTCATATAAATGAGCCTCTATTAATAAGTTACCTACATTCTTCCTTTGCTAATATTGACTCAATACTCGATCAACATGTTCTTGTATAACAGATAAAACCGATAATTTTACATCCTTCACTTGCTTAGAATGATTGCACCAAAGCGCAAAACCGAATTTGAATCCTTGGTGCATTTCAGACGACTGTATAGGTTCAATGTCGTAATGGGAAAATTCAGAATGAGCAAACGTTTTTGGTAACAGTGCCCACCCTAAACCGGCTTCAACCATTTTAATAACTAACGCCAATTGATCGACTTCTTCGTTATCGGAGCTGATGGTTACTTTTTCTGACATTCCCTCTTCAATAAACGATCTCAAGATAAACTGCTTTGAATTTCTTAACGCTAAAAGTACATCCTCTTGCGCCAAAGATGAGAACTCACCATTTTTTTGAACGAATGGGGAAAACTCAATGTGACCTAGAAAAGTCGCATCAAAGCTGTGTATACCCCGGCTGTCATGCACATTGACTAATCCAAAGTGGTACTCGCCACTTTGAAGGCCCTTCTTAATATCCTTTTTGTTTCGGATTAAAAAGTTCACTCGCATCATCGGGAAATCACGACTCAGTTTCTTTCGAATATCCAAAAGCATTTGATGAGGTATCACACCAGAATAAGCAAAGGTGATGTTTTCCAACCCGCCATAAGAGAGGCTCAATGCTACCTTATCGAAGGTACGAGCTTGTTCAATGGTTTGTTTAGCGTAATGGTAAAGAAGATGCCCGTCTTCTGTCGGCTTTACAGAGCGCCCAACCCTTTCAAATAGGCTTACCGCGAGTTGGTCTTCAAGGTTAGTAATAACCTGCCCGATTGTCGTTCTGTGTTTATTGAGTTTAACGGCGGCTTTGCTGAAAGAGAGTTGGTCATAAACGGTAACGAACGCGAGAAGTTGTTCAATGCTGAAATTCATTTTGTTGTGCTTACTTTTAATCGTTATGTATTTAAATTATCACAGGTTGGCGAAATATCTACTTTGTCAGAATAATATTAGTGAAAATAACTCGTCAATTTGAAACAAAAAAACCACTTAAGATAGTAGGTTTTATCGTTGATG
>NZ_JBFROH010000064.1:0-432 GCF_041471425.1 Vibrio sp. 10N.261.52.C2
CGCAACCACATTACAGTTAAGCGCTATCTGTTGCCCAAGGCAATATGAGCAGCGAATAACTAATGCGATACTAGCTCAGTTGGTAGAGCGCAACCTTGCCAAGGTTGAGGTCATCGGTTCGAACCCGATGTATCGCTCCAAATTCTCTCTTTTTAGAGAACAGAGTCATTAACTTAAACAATGCATCCGGACGCGGGATGGAGCAGTTTGGTAGCTCGTCGGGCTCATAACCCGAAGGTCGTCGGTTCAAATCCGGCTCCCGCAACCACATTACAGTTAAGCGCTATCTGTTGCCCAAGGCAGTAAGAGCAGCGACTAACTAATGCGATACTAGCTCAGTTGGTAGAGCGCAACCTTGCCAAGGTTGAGGTCATCGGTTCGAACCCGATGTATCGCTCCAAATTCTCTCTCTCGCTTTATGCTGAAGATGAA